>NZ_JBFUMG010000202.1:0-7655 GCF_054049495.1 Phyllobacterium sp. P5_D12
GGAAGGGGGAGTAGTGAAGGCTTCTGTTGCCAGGTGCCTCCGAACCCCGCCTAGAAGTGCGAACCCCTAGGACTTGATTTGAAGCTATCGCACCGCATTAAGCGGCGAGACGTGCTTCCGCATAGTTGTCGTTTGCAACTACTAGGTTAGCCCGATAACGGTGGTACAATGCCGGGCAAAAGTTCGATCTTTACACTCTTGTCGATCCTATTTCGCCCCCGCCACAAAGCAGCAAAACCTGCTGCGTTCTGGTGGAGGCGCCGGGTACCGCCCCCGGGTCCAATAAGCTTATTACATCGTCCGTTTATCACCATAGCTGGCCGAAGCCAGCAGTCCTTATATAAGAGCTGTTTAGCCGAATTGAAAGAGTGGATTGACTTGGAACTGATGCTGGGGAATGTTTCGGGGGTGTCTAAAGAGCCATCGCCTCATGCATCTGCCAGTTTGTGCGATGTCTTCATTGTCAGGGAGGTTGCAATGCCACGCATTGAGCCTAGCAATCAGGGGATTTTTCGATGAGTGACTATCTAAAGGATGTTCGTCATTACGATGCGGCTGCCGATGAAGCGACTGTCGCGAAAATCGTCAAACATCTCGGAATTGCTCTGCGCAACAGGGATTCTTCGCTGGTTTCCTGCACAGATCCGGACGAATTGAAGCGCGTTCGCACCAATTGGGTCGAAAAGAAGCTCGGTCTCACAGACACTGTCAAGGCCGATGCCGCCATCGAATCCGTGTGCGCAGCCATGAAGGCGGACAACACCAAGAGCCGCGTCACCTTTTATTACCTGACCGCCAAGGCCCTCGGCGCTCTCGGCAAGCTCTGACATTTAGCCCTGCAAATCCGAATCATCCCCGGCGAATCACCGGGGATTTTCATTGCGCGCATGGATTTCATTAGCGCGGTCCTGTGGATCACGCACAAGTTTAAGTGTTTCGTAGCCCGAATCTGCTAAAAGAAATTATGCGCACTTATCTCGATCTTCTTCAGCATGTGCTCGATACGGGCGCCGATCGCGGCGACCGCACCGGCACCGGTACGCGGTCCGTTTTCGGCTATCAGATGCGTTTCGATCTGGCAGCCGGTTTTCCGATGCTGACGACGAAAAAGCTGCATCTGAAATCCATCATTTATGAACTTCTGTGGTTCCTCAAGGGCGACACGAACGTCGCGTATCTCAAGGAAAATGGCGTCACGATCTGGGACGAGTGGGCCGACGAGAACGGCGACCTCGGCCCCGTCTACGGTGCTCAATGGCGCTCATGGCCGGCTCCGGATGGCCGGCACATCGACCAGATTTCGAATCTTTTGAATCAGATACGCAAGAATCCTCATTCAAGACGTTTGATCGTCTCGGCATGGAATCCGCCCCTAGTCGACGAGATGGCGCTGCCGCCCTGCCATTGCCTGTTCCAGTTCTACGTGGCCGATGGCAAGCTCTCGTGCCAGCTCTACCAGCGCTCGGCGGACATTTTCCTGGGCGTACCCTTCAACATCGCCTCCTACGCGCTGCTGACGATGATGGTGGCGCAAGTCACCGGGTTGAAGCCCGGCGATTTCGTTCACACGCTCGGCGATGCCCATCTCTATGCCAATCATTTCGAACAGGCGAAGCAGCAATTGATGCGCAAGCCCGGTCCATTGCCGATCATGCAGATCAATCCGGACGTTGCCGATCTCTTTGCCTTCAAATATGACGATTTCCATCTGATAGATTATGTCGCCGAGCCGAGCATCAGGGCGCCGATCGCGGTATAGAATCCGCGTTCAGGTTTGCGGGCGAAATGTTTGTTTGAAACGGATGGATGCCACATGATCAGTTTTGTTGTTGCGATTGCCGAAAATGGCGTGATCGGCCGTGAGAACGGCTTGCCGTGGCGATTGTCCTCCGATCTGAAGCGTTTCAAAGCCACCACCATGGGCAAACCTATCATCATGGGGCGCAAGACATGGGACTCGCTTGGGCGGCCGTTGCCCGGCCGGACCAACATTGTCATCACGCGCGATCCTGCCTTTTCCGTTGAAGGTGTCATTGCGGCCCGGTCTATCGATCAGGCACTGATGATTGCGGGAAGCCATGCCGGTGCCGACAAGGTCGACGAGATTTGCATTATCGGGGGCGGCGATATTTTTCGCCAATCGTTGAACCGCGCCGACAGGCTGTATGTGACCTGGGTGCTGGCAGAAGTCGAAGGCGATGTCGTTTTCCCCCCGATCGATCCAAAGGTATGGACCGAGGTTTCCAGCGAGGATTTCCCGGCGGGTGAAAAAGACAATTATGCAACGCGGTTTGCCATCTACGAACGCATCTGATTTGTTCGGGCCCATGATTGTGGCCTCAAATTATCGTCATAAACAGTCATAATCGTTCGGCTTTTTACCAATTCCGCTTGAAAAGCATCGCCACGCGTTGAAAGCGCGCCTCGCCATCCCTATAAACGGGAAGTTGGATTAGCGGGAGGAAGCCACGGGGTGGC
Organism: Phyllobacterium sp. P5_D12; assembly: GCF_054049495.1. Lineage (NCBI taxonomy): Bacteria > Pseudomonadati > Pseudomonadota > Alphaproteobacteria > Hyphomicrobiales > Phyllobacteriaceae > Phyllobacterium > Phyllobacterium sp. P5_D12. The sequence continues at coordinate 2,479 of NZ_JBFUMG010000202.1, forward strand.
GCTTTCGTTCAAATTAAGAGGTAGGAATGCCCTGGAGTAATCAGAACGGCGGCGGCGGCCCATGGGGTGGCGGCGGTAATAATAGTGGCGGCGGTGGCCCTTGGGGTCAAAAGCCGCAAGGTGGCGGAGGCAAAACCCCTCCCGATCTCGAAGATATATTCCGCCGTGGTCAGGATCGTTTGCGTCAGGCGCTTCCGGGTGGTTCGGGCGGCAGTCCGGCAATCTGGGGCCTGGCCGCACTTGCGCTGGTGGCTTTCTGGCTTTTCCAGTCGATCTATACCGTCCAGCCGGACGAACGCGCCGTGGAGCTGCGTTTCGGCAAGCCCAAGCCTGATATCGCCGAGCCTGGTCTGCATTTCCATTTCTGGCCGATCGAATCCTATGAGAAGGTCGAGATCGTCGAAAAGCAGAAGAATATTGGCGGGCAGGGTGCTCGCGGCGCCAAGGAAGGCCTGATGCTCTCCGGCGATCAGAACATCGTCGATGTCCAGTTCTCCGTGCTCTATCGCGTTTCCGATCCGGTCGCCTATCTGTTCCATGTCGAAAATCCGGAAAACCTCGTGCAGCAGGTCTCGGAAAGCGCCATGCGCGAGATCGTCGGCCGCAGTCCGGCTCAGGATATCTTCCGCGATAACCGCGCTGGCATCGCCAATGACGTGCGCGCCATTATCCAGAAGACGCTCGACGATTACGGCGCGGGCATTGCGATCAATGCCCTGTCGATCGAAGATGCCGCGCCGCCACGCGAAGTGGCCGACGCGTTCGATGAAGTTCAGCGTGCCGAGCAGGACGAAGACCGTTTCGTCGAGGAATCGAACCAGTATTCCAACCAGAAGCTGGGTCAGGCCCGCGGTGAAGGCGCGCAGATCCGTGAAGATGCGGCAGCCTATAAAAACCGTATCGTCCAGGAAGCAGAAGGTGAGGCGCAGCGCTTTACCTCTGTCTATGACCAGTATGTCAAGGCACCGGAAGTCACGCGCAAGCGTCTCTTCCTTGAAACGATGGAGCGTGTACTGAAGGATTCGAACAAGGTAATCGTCGATCAAAGCGGACAAGGCGTCATACCTTATCTGCCGCTGCCGGGTTTGACCGGTAAGCCTGCCCCCGCCACCACCACAGAGGGGACAAAGCCATGAACCAGAATCGTGTTCCGCTTCTCGTTGGCCTGATCGCGTTCATCGCCTTGTTGGCCTATTCGTCACTATTTGTCGTCAGGGCCGGCCAGCAGGCCATCGTCCTGAGGTTTGGTCAGATCGTCGATGTGAAGGCCGATCCCGGCATTTACTTCAAGCTGCCTTTCGGCTTTCTCGAGGCCGACAATGTCCAGATGATCGAAGATCGTCTCCTGAGCTTCGAACTCGACAATATCCGTGTTCAGGTTTCGGGCGGCAAGTTCTACGAGGTCGATGCGTTCCTCGTCTACCAGATCACCGATCCGCGCAAGTTCCGTCAGACCGTATCGGGCGACATAACCTTGGCCGAAGCCCGGTTGCGTACGCGTCTCGATGCGGCGTTGCGTGGTGTCTATGGCTTGCGTGGCTTTGAGGCTGCCCTGTCGGACGAGCGCGCTGGCATGATGAACGAAGTGCGCCAGCAACTGCGTCCCGATGCGGAATCGCTCGGCCTGCAGATTACCGACGTCAGAATTCGCCGGACGGACCTGACGCAGGAAGTGTCGCAGCAGACGTTCGACCGCATGAAGGCAGAACGTCTGGCGGAAGCCGAGCGCCTGCGTGCCCGCGGCCGTGAAGCGGCACAGCGCATCAAGGCCATTGCCGATCGCCAGGTTGTCGAAATCATCGCGGAAGCCCGCAAGGAATCGGAAATTGCCCGAGGTCAGGGTGAAGGCGAGCGCAGCCGTATCTTCGCCGACGTGTTCTCGAAGGATCCGGATTTCTTTGCGTTCTACCGCTCGATGACGGCCTATGGCACGGCGCTGGATAATACGGGAACGACGATGGTGCTTTCACCCACGTCCGAGTTCTTCCGCTATTTCCAGGATTCGAATGGCGGTCTGCCTCCGGTCAGCGGTCCTACGCCGCCCGCCGGTGCAACGCCGCCTGCTCCCGCCGCTCCCGCCCCTCAATAGGGGCGGGTTCATATCATGATCGATTTCATTGATGCCGTAGGGCTGTTCCTCGTATTCGAGGGGCTGCTCTATGGCCTTTTCCCGCTCGTTGCAAAACGTGTTGCCCGCGATGTCAGCGAACAGCCGGATGGTTTCCTGCGCATAGCCGGCGTCGCTTCCGTCGCCATCGGCGTTGGGGTGGTGTGGCTCGCGCGGGGGTAGGGCGGGCCTGCCAAGTCTAGCTTAAACCGTTGATGCAGCGTTATCTCTCCCCTTGTGGGAGAGAAAGCGATTTCAGCATCTTGAGCCCTTCGCTCAAGTGCTAGAAATCGCAAGAGAGGGGATTTGAAATTGTGCGCTCCTAATCCCCTCTCTTGGAAAATCCTTTCTCCCCCACAAGGGGGGAGATAACCGCCAACCTTATTCCTTGCATCCCTCATCGATCCCAAGCTACCACTCACTAGCTCTCAACTTGTCCGCCGCACAAGCAAAGGAGAAAATAGTGTATTAATTTGCGAAGCATGGGAACTGCTGTGCAAGACAAACGGTATCAAGTTTTTATTAGCTCCACATTCCAAGACCTCCAAAATGAGCGCAGGGCCGTCCAAGACGTTGTGATAAGCACGGGCGATTTTCCAGTGCAGATGGAATCCTTTCCAGCAGCCGACCAAGACCAATTTGAATTCATTAAGTCGCTCATTGACCAATGCGACTACTGTATTCTGATCATCGGCGGACGTTATGGCACGGTTGCGGAAGACGGTCTGAGCTACACCCACAACGAGTTCAAATATGCGGTTTCAAAAGGTGTGCCAGTCCTAGTGATGGTGCACGGCGAGCGGGGTAAGATAAGCCTAGACAAATCGGAAAAGACTGACGTCGGCAAGAAACGTCTGGATGATTTTATCTCAGAGGCCGAAGCCAACAGATTACGTAAAACGTGGGATACCTTGGATGGCCTGAAGTTGGCTCCCTGCAAATCTCCGGCCTCCCTCATAGTGTGCTGTCGAACCACGCACCAGAGTTCAGCCAATTCATCAAGTCTTGAATTGACTGATCTGAAATAAATGCTGCAATAGCCGCTCGGTCATATTTATGTCGCCTCTCGCCGTTCTGTTGTATCATTCTGTTTCCGATAAGGGCCCGAACGTATGTTTTTCAAGACTGGTCGCCTCGCTCTCCGTTCCGCAACCGCGGCTACCGCGCTGATTGCGCTCGCCGCGACAAGCCTCAACCCGGCATTTGTCGGTGTCGCACGGGCGCAGGTGCAGGCGCCCGCCGTTCCGAACAGCCTGCAGCCAAGAGCACAGGGGCCGGCCTCCGTTGCCGATCTTGCGCAAGGCCTGCTCGATGCCGTGGTCAATATCTCGACCTCGCAGACCGTCAAGGGACAGGATGGGGAATCGGGACCGGTGCCGATGCCGAAGGTGCCTGATGGCTCGCCTTTCCAGGAATTCTTCGACGAGTATTTCGGCAAGCAGAATCCCGGTGAGAGCAATCCTTCGCACAAGGTCCAGTCGCTCGGTTCGGGTTTCGTGGTCGATGCGGCCGAGGGCATCGTCGTCACGAACAATCACGTGATTGCCGATGCTGACGAGATCGAAATCAATTTCAATGACGGTTCCAAGCTGAAGGCGACGCTTGTCGGCAAGGATACCAAGACCGATCTTGCCGTGCTCAAGGTCGATCCGAAAAAGCACAAGCTGGTTGCGGTCAAGTTCGGCGATTCATCAAAGACGCGTATTGGTGATTGGGTCATGGCCATCGGCAATCCCTTTGGCCTCGGTGGCACCGTGACGGTCGGTATTGTCTCGGCGCGCAACCGCGATATCAATTCCGGTCCTTACGACAATTTCATCCAGACCGACGCTGCGATCAACCGGGGCAATTCCGGCGGGCCGCTGTTCGATATGTACGGCCAGGTTATCGGCATCAATACCGCCATCATTTCGCCGACCGGCGGATCGATCGGTATCGGTTTTGCCATTCCGGCCGAGCTTGCATCCGGCGTCATCGCCCAGCTTCGCCAGTTTGGCGAGGCGCGCCGCGGCTGGCTTGGCGTGCGCATCCAGCCCGTAACGGACGACATAGCCGAGAGCCTCGGCATGACATCCAGCAAGGGCGCGCTGGTTGCCGGGATCATCGAAGGCGGCCCGGTCGCCAATGGTGCGATTCTGCCCGGTGATGTGATCACGCGTTTCGATGGCAGGGATGTCAACAACGTCAAGGACCTTCCGCGCGTTGTGGCGGAGAGCCCTATCGGCAAGGAAGTCGATGTCGTCGTTGTCCGCAAGGGCAAGGAGCAGACTGTCAAAGTCACGCTTGGCCGTCTGGAAGACAGTGATCAGGCGGACGCCAAGAAGGACGACCAGACGACCGGCGAGGACGGAGCCGCCCAGAACGTGGACGTGCTCGGCATGAGCCTTGGAAAACTCGACGACGCCACGCGTAAGACCTTTGGCATCGCCAAGGAGGTCGAGGGCGTGCTGGTGACTGAAGTGCAGAACGGCTCGATCGCGGCCAACAAGCGGATCGCGGCCGGTGATGTCATCGTCGACATTGCGCAGGAGACCGTCTCGACGCCGGAGGATGTGGCGGCGCGGATCGAAAAACTTCGCGACGAAGGCCGCAAGAATGCGCTGCTGATGCTGGCGTCGAAAACCGGCGAGCTGCGGTTTGTCACGCTTCAAATGGACTGATTTGAACGGCTGGTTTCCAAACGGGCACTTTTTGTTCAAAAGATTCAGGGTCGCATGCGAGTTTGTGCAAGAACTTCCCAATCTTGCACAAGAACGTGCGAATCTGATGCAAGAGTTGGCGATTCTGGCGCAAGATTTTCAACCATAGCGCGAAAAATGGTTGTGGGGACGCGAGTTCAGACCACAAAATCGGTTTTTCGATAGCCTTGGATATAGAGAAGGGCGGTCAGATCACCATGGTCGATCCGCACCTTTGCCTGTTCGGCAACGATCGGTTTGGCGTGGAGCGCCACGCCTGTGCCGGCCAGTTGCAGCATGCCGAGGTCATTGGCGCCGTCTCCAACCGCGATCGCATCTTGCGGTGAAAGGCCAAAACGCTGGCAGATGGAGGTTAGCGCAGTGACCTTCGC
>NZ_JBFUMG010000203.1:0-7642 GCF_054049495.1 Phyllobacterium sp. P5_D12
GTCCGGTGATGTAGTCTTGCGTGCGCTTTTCCGTCGGGCTGGTGAACATCATTTCCGTATCACCTACCTCGACAAGATTGCCCAGATGGAACATCGCGGTGCGCTGTGATACGCGCGCCGCCTGCTGCATCGAGTGCGTCACGATGACAATCGTATAATTCTCGCGCAATTCGTCGATCAGTTCCTCCACCTTGGCAGTGGCGATGGGATCGAGCGCCGAGCAAGGCTCATCCATGAGGATGACTTCCGGGCTGACGGCGATGGCGCGTGCAATGCACAGGCGCTGCTGCTGGCCGCCGGAAAGACCTGTACCCGCTTCGTGCAGGCGATCCTTCACCTCTTCGAACAGGCTGGCGCGGCGCAGGCTCTTCTCGACGATTTCATCGAGTTGCTGGCGGTTCTTGGCAAGACCATGAATACGCGGTCCATACGCCACGTTCTCGAAGATCGACTTCGGGAAGGGATTGGGCTTCTGGAATACCATGCCCACGCGGGCTCTGAGTTCCACCACGTCGATTTTCGGATTGTAGATGTCCTCATCATCGAGCGTAAGAAGGCCGCCGACCTTGCAGCCTTCGATCGTGTCGTTCATGCGGTTCAGGCTGCGCAGGAAGGTGGACTTGCCGCAACCCGAGGGGCCGATCAGGGCCGTTACCATCTTCTCCGGCACATCGAGGCTGACACCGAACAGGGCTTGCTTGTCACCATAGTGGACGGTGACGTCCGTGCCCTGCATCTTGATCGCATTTCCCTGAGCGCTCATTTTGTCGTTTACCGCTTTTTCGAGATTTCGTTCCGTCATCAGGTTCATAATTAGAGCCTTTCCCGACCCGTTACCACCGCCGCTCGAAGCGGCGACGCAGAATGATAGCTGTGATGTTCATGACCGCGAGGAAAATCAACAACACGATGATAGCGCCAGATGTACGCTCGACAAAGGCGCGCTCCGCCTCGTTGGCCCACATATAGATCTGCACTGGCAGCGCCGTGGAAGGATCGAGCGGCGTTACCGGGCTGTTGGCGACGAAAGCGACCATGCCGATCAGAAGCAGCGGAGCCGTTTCACCGAGCGCATGCGCAAGACCAATGATCGTGCCGGTCAGGATGCCGGGGGCGGCCAGCGGCAGGACGTGGTGGAAAACCATCTGGGTCTTCGACGCTCCGACGCCCAGAGCCGCCGCGCGGATCGATGGCGGAACGGCTCGCAGCGCTGCGCGTGTCGCGATGATGATCGTCGGCAATGTCATCAGCGTCAGCACCATACCGCCGACCAGCGAGGCCGAGCGCGGCATATGGAAGAAGTTGATGAAGACGGCCAATCCGAGAAGGCCGAACACGATCGACGGAACAGCCGCGAGATTATTGATATTGACTTCGATGATATCCGTCAGCCGGCTCTTCTTGGCGTATTCCTCAAGATAGATGGACGCTGCGACGCCAATTGGCAGGGAGAGACAAAGGACGATCAGCATCATATAGAGCGAGCCGATGAGCGCAACGCCAAGACCGGATGTCTCGGGCCGGCTTGACGCGCCATAGGTAAAAAGACCGGTATTGAAGCGCTGGGACATCGCGCCCTCACCCTTCAGCTTGTTCATCCACCCGACCTGCTGGTCCGAAACCTTGCGGCGGGTCTGATCGACGGTGAGATCGATCTGGCCCTTGAAGGCGGAATCGATATCCGCACCAGTCAGCACCCAGACACTCTGCGTCGTGCCAATAAGCGAAGGATTGGCTACGACGAGGTCGCGCAATTGTCCGCGCACCCCTTCCGAGAACAGCTTGCCGAGTTCACGCATCGCGGGTTTGTTCGTCGCCGGCACGCCCAGTTTTTCCGCCAGTGCATTGCGCGCCAGGATCGGATAATTGGCTGTCAGCAAAACGTTCGGATCAGTAGCGCGTTTGTTGTCGGGATCGATGATCTTCGGGTCGAGATTGATCGCAAGATTGACCTCGGTCTGCCAGAAGGCCGTGTAACCGTTGGAAAACACCGAATACATCAAGGCGACCAGGAAGAAGAGACCGATGGCAATCGCGGCGATACCGTAGAGCTTGAAACGGCGTTCGGCGGCATAACGGCGCTTCAGCCCAATGTCACGGCGTGCTGGCCGTGCAGTTGTGGGTGCAGCGGGATTGAGGGCTATGTCGGTCATTCGTACTGCTCCCGATACTTACGCACGATGTAGAGCGCAAAGATGTTCATCGCCAGAGTGATGAAGAAGAGGGTGAGGCCCAAGGCGAACGCCACCAGCGTTTGCGGTGAGTTGAATTCGAGATCCCCCGTCAGCTGATTGACGATCTTGACGGTGATCGTCGTCATCGCTTCGAAAGGATTGATGTTGAGGTTGGCGGCAACGCCGGCGGCCAGCACAACGATCATGGTTTCGCCGATGGCGCGCGATGCAGTCAGAAGCAGCGCACCGACGATGCCCGGCAAGGCTGCTGGAAGAACCACGCGGCGGATTGTTTCCGACTTGGTCGAACCGAGGCCCAGTGATCCATCGCGCAGCGAGCCAGGAACCGCGGTGATGATGTCATCGGAAAGCGAAGAGACGAAGGGGATCAGCATGACGCCCATGACGATGCCCGCAGTCAAAACGCTCTGCGCCTGGATAAAGGCATAACCGCCGGAAAGTGCAGCGCTGAGATCGCGCAGGAATGGACCGACTGTGACGAGCGCGAAGAAGCCATAGACGATCGTCGGAATACCGGCCAGCACCTCAAGCAGCGGCTTGACGACGGAACGTACGCTGCGGCTTGCATATTCCGCCATATAGATGGCGGCGAACAGGCCGACCGGGACGGCGAACAGCATGGCAACGAACGCGATATAAAGCGTGYCGGCGAGCAGAGGGATCAGGCCGAACTGTCCTTGCGAACCACCGGAACCCGCTGCTGCAAAGCGCGGATCCCAGACCGTGCCGAAGAAGAACGTCGAAGGCGATACGGATTGGAAGAAGGTTATTGTCTGGAACAGCATCGACAGGATGATGCCGATGGTAGTCAGGATGGCGATACCCGACGCCGCGATGAGCGCGCCAAGGATAACACGTTCCACGTTGTTGCGCGCCCGCGCCCGGACATGGACGCCGGAGAGGCCGAAGACCGCGCCGGCAAGTGCCAGCACTATCGCGACAACTCCACCGATACTGCTCGCCCACACGGTGTTCCTGTTCCACTCGGCGGCGATGGGGATCATATAATCCTGACCCTCGGTCGCAAGCGCCACACCCTTGCTGGCGAGAAGCGGCTGCAACTCTGCAAAGGTTTGCGGAAGATTGGCCCGTTCTGCATCGCTAAGCCTGTCCAGACCGCGAGCAATCCCGCTGACCATGCCAAGCTCAAGGCTTTGGCTGGCAATGACGGTGTCGGCTGTGCGCGTTGGCAGCTCGGCAATGGCTGAACGCTCGAGGTAAACGCCTGTCCCGGCGGCCCAAACCGCGATAAAAAGGATAGCCGGGAGCGCAGAAGCCAGGAAAACCCACCATCCATGATAATGCGGCAGGGAATGGGGCTTGACGTTTCCACCCTCTTTGCTGACAGCGCGCTGGCGACCGATGAAGTATCCTGCCGCGGCAATCGCTATGACAATCACAAGCACCATTAAAGTGGACATCTAGGATCTTCCCCGTCCCGCAAAATTCACGTCAATTAAAAAGATAAACGGGCAGCCGAAGCCGCCCGTTTACGTAAGCCGAAGCTTACTTCATTGTTGTGCCGGCAGCAAATGCATCGCGCTGAGCTTTGCGTTCTGCATCCGGGGCAGCAACCAGGCCGTACTCGACGAGCGGGCTGTCCGGGCCGATCATCTGATCGTTAAGGAAGAAGTCGACATATTCCTTCAGACCAGGAATGACACCGAGATGTGCCTTCTTAACGTAGAAGAACAGCGGGCGCGAAACCGGATATTTGCCGGAAGAAATGGTTTCCGTGCTCGGAACAACACCTTCAACCGTAGCAACCTTCAGCTTGTCGGCATTGTTTTCGTAGAATGCGAGGCCGAACACGCCAACGCCGGTCTTGTTGGCATCGATACGAGCCAGCGTTTCCGGATAATCGCCATCGATATCAATTGCCTTGCCATCCTTGCGGATCTTGACGCAGGCAGCGGCAGCGGCCTTTTCGTCAAGGCCGAGCTTCTTGATCGCATCGGCAGCCCCAGTAGCTTTACAGCCACCGGTCATCAGCTTCTCTTCGAAAACTTCGCGTGTGCCGTGCTTTTCGCCAGGAATGTAAGCGGCAATATCCCAGTCCGGGAGGGCCGGGCTCACCTGGTTCCACTTGGTGTTTGGATTGTCGACGAGCTTGCCGTCAACAACGATCTGGGCGGCAAGCGCTGTGTAAATGTCCTTCGGTGCCAAAGCCCAATCTGGACCCTTGATGTCGGTGGCGAAAACGATGCCATCGTAGCCGATGCGGATTTCCTCGACGTCCTTGACGCCTGCATCGGCGCAAGACTTCAATTCACTTTCCTTGATTGGGCGGGATGAATTGGCAATGTCGACCGTGTCTTCGCCAACGCCCTTGCAGAATTCCTTGATGCCTGCGCCGGAACCACCGGATTCAACGACTGGCGTCTTGAAATTGGGATATGTTTCACCGAAGGTTTCGGCAACGATCTTGGCGTATGGCAGGACCGTCGAAGAGCCCGACACCTGGACCTGGTCGCGTGCAGACGCTGCGACCGTGGACGCGCCTACGGCCATCGCAAGCACTGCGGCTGTAGTTAGAAGCTTGTTCATTGTGTTACTCCCGTTAGAAAGCTGTTGAAGTAAGCGCTGTCTACAGAAGGTTTATAACAGTCATGTGACAGATATATTACAGTTTGGTCACAAGGGGAGGGTCGCAGAAATGCGCACCTTAACGAATTGAAATTGTTCAATTAAATGAATTGTAAGCCGGCTGTGCCCATCTTACCCGAGGGCGATGACCGTCAAAGATTCAACGATTTCAATAACATCCTTCGGGAGAATTGCGACAGCTTTTACAACCGCAAGCGACAAAAGCCGCTTTGCACAGCTGCGTCATCTCTGCGCCAGTGCAAAAGACGGTCAGGACTCTAATTCTCGCGCCCATGCGGACGGCGCGAGACAGGAGTATCCGCTGCAGCAACCTCGCGCCACTTCAGCTCATTTCAACGTGGGCTTGCCTATCAACACACCCGCGCGCTGCGCGGCAATGACGAATGCTTGCCTTGCCTTTGCCGGCGGCATCCAGCCTTCGAGGGCATCCCGGCACATTCGCGTGGCACGCCGGTATTCGACCCCATCCTGCTGCGGCCATTGGTTCTTCAGACACTCCAATGCCTCCCATGCCGAAGAGACGAGGCGAAGCCCCATGGCACCGAGACTGATCAGTACTGGAGATGAAAAAGACTTGTCGTTCATGACCCGCTGCCTCCCGTTTTGTACGAAACAGCGATATTTGCGTAGCTTGAATTCGAAATCATAGTTGTACTCCATCGAGAATTACGAACTATGTTTCCTCCTGTCCCCTGGTCTTTTTATTTGGACTTCTAGGATGAGCGATGATCTCAGATTTGCATTTACCCTGCAATACCCCAATTCGGACGATACACCTATTTCAATCGTTCCGTAGTCCCGCCGGATTACTGGTTCTGGCTTTGTTCTTGTTCCCGCTTGCCAAAACGGTTCAGATCAAGTGACCCGAGGAGAAACGCATGGCAAAGCAGAGCGCCGGCATTCTCATGTACCGCGGGAACGGCAACGATCATGAGGTTTTGCTGGTGCATCCCGGCGGCCCCTTCTGGCGCAACAAGGATCTCTCGACCTGGTCTATTCCGAAAGGCGAGTATAGCGAAGGCGATGATCCGGAACTGACGGCACGACGCGAATTTGCCGAGGAAACAGGCATGGCTCTTGATGGAGAACTCCAGTCTCTGGGCTCCATCCGCCAAGCGGGCGGCAAGGTTGTGACCGGATTTGCGCTCGAAGGCGATTTCGACGTGACCAGATTCGTCAGCAATACCTTTGAAATCGAATGGCCGCCTCGGAGCGGACGCAAGGAAATCTTTCCGGAAGTCGACCGCGCTCAGTGGTTTTCATTCGATGATGCGCACCGCAAAATCATCGCGGGCCAGCGCCCGCTCCTTGATCGCCTTCAGGAGATGCTTGCGCCCCGGATTGATTAGCCGGCCTTCCACGCCTTTCCTTCCGCATCGAGCGCGGCGAATTCCTCGTTGGAAAGGTCAATTGCCGCGGCAGCGATGTTTTCCTCCAGATGCGCCGCCCTTGATGTACCCGGGATCGGCAACATCACCGGGCTGCGCTTCAGGACCCAGGCCAGCGCGATTTGGCTTGGACCGGCCCCGTGCGCCGAAGCCATCTTGTCGAGGAGAGATCCAGGCTTGGCCAGATCGCCCGCTGCAAGCGGAAACCACGGAATGAACCCGATATTGTTTTCACTGCAATAGTCGAGCACGTCCTCGCTGGTTCGATCRACAAGATTGTAGCGGTTCTGGACCGTCGCCACTTTAAAATGCTTCGATGCTGCCTTGATGGCRGCAACCGATACCTCGCTAAGGCCGGCATGACGGATGACACCATCATCAAGGAGCTTCCTTACCGCCGAAAATTGCTCGTCTCCCGGCACCTTCGGATCAATCCGGTGCAATTGCCAGAGACCGATCTGTTCCACGCCAAGCCGGCGGCAACTCGTATAGGCCTGCTGGATCAAATATTCCGGCCGCCCGAGCGGGGTCCACAGGTTCGGGCCGGTACGCGCAAGCCCGGCTTTCGTTGCGATCAACATACCGCGATAGGGATGCAACGCTTCCCTGATCAACTCTTCGGAGACATTGGGACCGTAGGAATCGGCGGTATCGATGAAATTGACGCCAAGTTCGGGAAGCCGTTTCAACGTGCGTATCGCTTCCGCACGATCGGCCGGTTCACCCCAGATCCCTGGACCCGTAATTCGCATGGCGCCGAAGCCGAGGCGATTGATCTCGATGTCTCCGCCAATTCTGAATGTGCCCGAAAGCGCTGCATTGGATTTGGACATGTCCCATCCTTTCGCTTGGTTGATTGAGCGTGAGATAAGTGTGCTACATTAAACGCCGCGGCAATTCGTTCGACAAATCACTGAAGATTTACTTTGCCATCGATCGGGATTTTGACTGGAACAAAATCTTCGGCGGTTCATTTTCTTTTCGCCTGATATGCTGCACCCTGCAATGAGATCAGTCGGTCCAAATGGAGAACTTTCATGCATCTCACCTATCATGTCCATGCCCATGACGGCGGTTGGGCCTACAAGCTCGGAGACGTCTGGTCTGAGAAGTTTCCCTCCCACGACGCCGCATTGAGAGCTGCCAGGGAGGCAGCCAAACGCCAGCAAATTGGCGGCGAGGATGCGCAGATCAGCTATGAAACTTCAGATGGCACATGGCATCAGGAATCGGTCAGGGGAAGTGACCGGCCTGAAGTCGATGTCGAGGATGATGCCAAGACCTGATGGAGCTAGGAAGCGGCAATGAGCAAGTATGTCCTCATCGGATCGGAAGGTTGCGGGTCGGTTATCGTCGAATTGGCGCTGCTCAAAGCCGGCGCTGAATTCGAACTCGAGGAGATCCCCTATCTCGAGCCGGGCCCCGATCGCGACCGTTTGCTGGAATTGAACC
>NZ_JBFUMG010000204.1:0-7634 GCF_054049495.1 Phyllobacterium sp. P5_D12
TTCGTCTTCAAGCATTCGATTGTATTGGCGTGTCTCGTAGGTATCCTGGTGATGCTCCAGGCTTATGTCTTCCCATGGATGATCGTGACGGCGCCTTGAGGCGGCGCGATTACCGGCGGCGTCGTGTTGGGGTTGTACGGCGCCTTTCGATCAGGTCCGGGTAATTGAAACGCCGCCGTCTACCAAGGATGCGGTTCCCGTTACGAAGGATGCGTCGTCCGATGCAAGGTATAACACCGATCGTGCCAGTTCCTCCGACGTGGCGACGCGCTTCAAGGCATGCAAGTTGGTGATGAAACCCTGCTTTTCAGCCGTATCATTCATTTCACGGTACATATCCGTATCGACCGCGCCTGGCAGAATGGAATTGACCCGTATCCCTTGTGGACCATATTCGGCCGCAAGGGCCTGTGTCAGCCCTATTAGCCCGGCTTTGCTTGCCGCATAGGCGGCAACGCCTGGAAAGGCAAAGCTATAACCGACAAAGGTCGAGGTGAAGATCACCGAACCGCGACCATGCTTAACCATCTCGGCGATCTGGTGTTTCGCGCCGAGGAATGCCCCGGTGAGGTTGATTGCGATGGCATCGTTCCATCCTGCCTCGGATACGCCGGTGCTAGGCCCCGCCTCGCCCAGCGTGCCGGCGTTGTTGAAGGCGATATCAAGCGTGCCATATCGCTCGACCGACAGCGCGACAAGAGCCTTGGCGTAGTCCTCGGAGCGTACATCTCCGGCCAAGGCGACAGCTTCGCCGTTATCAGCTTTGATTTCCGCTACCAGCGTGTCGAGTTCTTCCTTGCGGCGTGCGCCCACAACCAGCTTGGCGCCCTCATGCGCGAAGAGTTTTGCCGTGACTCGTCCGATGCCCGCGCTAGCGCCTGTAATCAGTGCAACTTTTCCAGATAGGCGATCCATGTTTATTCTCCAGTTGGTCGGAAGATGCTCCCGTTGTTGCCACAAGTATGATGTTGCACGTCTGGGCGGATAAGTCAGCGAATGCCGGCACTTGCTTCGAAAAAAGCAGACACCTCGATAAAATGCTGGCGTGGAAGCTCACCCATACCCATGTTACGGTCAACCGCAGAATCACCCCCCAGCCAGACTCCGGAGTTTCTATGCCTGATCTATCCGCCTTCCCCATCGCCAAACGATGGCCGGCACAACATCCCGACCGCTTGCAGCTCTATTCTTTCCCGACGCCAAACGGTGTGAAGGTTTCGATCGCGCTCGAGGAAATTGGACTTCCGTACGAAGCGCATGCGGTGGACATCGGCAAAAACGAGAGCTGGACGCCAGAATTTCTGTCGTTGAACCCGAACGGCAAGATCCCTGCGATCATCGATCCGAATGGGCCCGGCGGCAAGCCGCTGGGTCTGTTCGAGTCTGGGGCTATCCTGCTTTACCTCGCCGAGAAAACCGGCAAGCTCATGCCTGCGGATCCGGCTTTACGGTATGAGACCATTCAATGGGTGTTCTTCCAGATGGCAGCGATTGGACCGATGTTCGGCCAGGTCGGCTTTTTCCATAAATTCGCCGGTCGCGACTATGAAGACAAGCGCCCGCTTGAGCGCTACCGGGACGAGTCGAAGCGGCTGCTCGGCGTTCTCGAAACGCGTCTCGATGGCCGTGACTGGATCATGGGTGACTACAGTATAGCGGACGTTTCGATGCTCGGCTGGGTCCGCAATCTCGTCGGCTTCTATGGCGCACGCGATATCGTGGAGTTCGACAGCCTGAAACGCGTGCCCGCATGGCTGGAACGCGGTCTCGCACGACCGGCGGTGCAGCGCGGCCTCGATATTCCCAAGCGACCCGGCTAACGCGGAAGCCCCCGACTTACGTCGAGTTTGGCCAGTCTCAGTGGATGGAGATAATCCCGTCCACCGCCCGCCATTCGCGCGGCTCGATCAGGCGCTGGTGAACGATGCGAATTGAATGGAGTGGCCCCTCGAGGTCCTTTTGCCAGAAAGCAAGAAAGCCTTTCAATTCCGGGAAGTTCGGCGCAAGATCGTATTCTTGCCATATGTAAAGCTGAAGAAATTTGGGGTGGTCGGGAAGACGATAATGTATTTCGGCCGTCGTCAGCCCATAGCCCTTCAACTGAAGTTCGAATGCTCTGCCGCTCATGATATCATCCTTATGGAACAACTCATGTATTGCAGTGAATCTTGCCAGATTCTGTATTGCTTTCAAGGGGAAAAAGCCCCTCGAACCRGGGAGTGAACGACGATGGCTGCAAAAGAAGTCAAATTCGGCTCTGAGGCTCGCGATCGAATGCTGCGGGGCGTCGACATCCTCGCCAATGCCGTCAAGGTTACGCTAGGACCCAAAGGCCGCAACGTCGTCATAGAGAAGTCCTATGGCGCACCGCGCATCACCAAAGACGGCGTAACGGTCGCCAAGGAAATCGAACTCGAGGACAAGTTCGAGAATATGGGCGCGCAGATGCTGCGCGAGGTCGCATCGAGAACCAGCGATGTTGCCGGGGATGGCACGACGACGGCAACAGTGCTTGCCCAGGCTATAGTCCGTGAAGGCGCCAAGGCCGAAGCGGCCGGCATGAACCCGATGGATCTGAAGCGCGGAATCGACATTGCAGTTGCGGCAATTGTCGAGGAACTGAAGCGCAACGCCCGCAAGATTTCGAACAATTCCGAAATCGCGCAGGTCGGCACGATTTCTGCCAATGGCGATACGGAGATCGGACAATATCTGGCGGATGCAATGGGAAAGGTCGGGCATGAAGGCGTCATCACCGTCGAGGAAGCGAAAACGGCCGACACCGAACTCGAAATTGTTGAGGGCATGCAGTTCGACCGGGGTTACCTCTCCCCATACTTCGTCACCAATCAGGAGAAAATGCGGGTTGATTTTGAGGATCCCTATATCCTCATCCACGAAAAAAAGCTCTCCAATCTCCAGGCTATGTTGCCTATCCTCGAAGCAGTCATGCAATCCGGCAGATCACTGCTCATAATAGCCGAAGATATCGAGGGCGAAGCTCTGGCTACCCTCATCGTCAACAAGTTGCGCGGTGGTCTGAAAGTCGCGGCCGTCAAGGCTCCGGGATATGGCGATCGCCGCAAGGCCATGCTTGAGGACATCGCAATTCTCACCGGAGGAACGGCGATCAGTGAGGATTTGGGGATCAAGCTTGAAGGTGTGACACTTGAAATGTTGGGCAGCACCAAAAAGGTTGTAATCGATAAAGAAACTACGACGATTGTCGGTGGTGCTGGCGCTAAGGCGGACATCCAAGGGCGCGTCGCCCAAATCAAGGCGCAGATCGAAGACACGACATCCGACTATGACCGAGAGAAACTGCAGGAGCGGCTGGCAAAACTTGCCGGAGGTATTGCGGTTATTCGCGTGGGTGGTTCGACGGAAGTCGAAGTCCGGGAGAGGAAAGACCGCGTCGATGACGCCCTGCATGCGACGCGAGCAGCCGTCGAAGAGGGCGTCCTTCCAGGTGGTGGTGTAGCGCTTTTGCGTGCAGCCAAGGCACTTGATGGGCTACAGGGTGCAAATGCCGATCAGCGCGTTGGCATTGAGATCGTACGCCGTGCCACCGAGACACCGGTTCGTCAGATCGCCGAGAATGCGGGCGCTGAGGGATCGATCATCGTTGGCAAGCTTCGCGAGAATGCCAATTTCTCGTTCGGTTGGAATGCCCAGACCGGGGAATACGGCAATCTCTTCGACATGGGCGTCATCGATCCCGTCAAGGTGGTGCGGAGCGCACTGCAGGGTGCCGCGTCCGTTGCCGGCCTGCTGGTGACGACCGAGGCCATGATTGCCGAACGCTCGAAGAAAGAGGCGTTGCCGTTGCCACCAAGCGCAGCAATGGACTATTAGAGCGATCTAAAATATGGCGGATTGCATTCCATTCGCTTCGCGCCATTGCCCTGGCGAGCGGCCGAGATATCGCCGGAACGCCCGGCTGAATGCCTCTTCGGACCCGTAGCCCGCCTGTTCGGCAACCGCAGCAAGCGTCAGGCGTGTTGCGCGAAGCAAGCCCGTTGCCAGTTGCATGCGCCATTCGGCCAGATAGTGAATTGGCGGTTGGCCAAGCAGGTTGCGAAACCGCTCGTCAAGAACCGAACGCGACGTAGCAGCGGCGCGTGCGAGTGTTTCGACCGTCCACTTGCGCGCGGGCTCTGCGTGCAAAAATGCCAGCGCACGCCCGACCACGGGGTCGCTAATTGCCGCCAGCCATCCGGTATCCGGCRGCGTCTGCTCGCAGTAGAGCCTGAGCGCCTCCATCAGCAGCAATTCCGGCAGCCGAGCCCTTAGTGTTGCGCCGCCTTGGCGCGAATGCATTCTCTCGTCGAGCGCATACGTTACGCAAGCCTGCATCCATTCCTTTGCTGGACCAGGCGTTGGTCTAACACGAAAAATTGGCGGCAGACGGCGCAGAAACGAATTGAACAGGAGTTCTTCACAGCGGAGATAGCCGCAGACGATGCCCGTCTTTTGGCCCCCTCCATCCAATCGGCAGTAAGGCACGCCCTCCCATGGCGGTGGTGGCAGCAGATCTGCGATTGTAACCGGATTGGCTGGCTCGGCACTTCCCATCAGATGACGGTGCGCATGCGGCAGCACGACTATGTCCCCCGCCTCCGCTTCGACACGCTCGCCGCCAGCACTCACCCACACACTTCCTTCATTGACAATGTGAAACAGGATCAGACGTTCCGCCCCTGGCGCAAGCAATGCGACGAGGTCCGCAGCGTCGGGTGAATCCAGTGACCACGGCGCTGAATATTCGCCGCGCAGGAACATGGCGCCGGCAAGCCTGACATGCGAAAGCACATCCGACAAAAGGTCCGCCTTGTCTGCCATAAGCGGCGATGGCGGCGTTTCAGTCAATGGCTCCGGCGTTTTGATCATGGTCATTCGCGCGCATGAAGCAGATGCTCCCCGTCCCTCGCGAGGTAAAATCGCACTGCGGGGGCGAATGGTCAACAAGGAGGTTAGAATGCCAAAATTTGTAATCGAGCGCGACATGCCGGGTGTCGGCAAGCTGACACAGCCGGACCTCAAGAGCGCCTCGCAGACATCCTGCGCCGTGCTCCGCGATCTCGGAACAGATATCCAGTGGATCCATAGTTACGTCACGGATGACAAGATTTATTGTGTTTATCAATCTACCAGTGAGGAACTGATCCGCGAGCACGCTAAAAAGGCCGGCTTCCCGGCAAACAAGATCTCGCAGATACGTAACGTCATCGAGCCGGCCACAGCCGAATAAAACGCAACTTCCCAGTTGCACTTTACGGCTAATGTTGCATAATAAGGGCAACCAGGAGGTTGCCCTTATGTCTGATCGTATCGAAAAAAGCATAGACTTGAATGCGCCGGTCGAGCGGGTCTGGCGCGCCCTTACAGATCATATTGAGTTTGGTGAATGGTTTCGCGTCAAGCTCGAAGCGCCGTTCCAGCCCGGCGAAGTGGCCAAGGGCCGGATCACCTATCCCGGCTACGAGCACCTCAAATGGGAGGTGACGATAAAGACGATGGACAAGCCACGGCTCTTCTCCTTTACCTGGCATCCCTATGCGGTCGAGCCCGGCTTCGACTACTCCAAAGAACCGCCAACGCTGGTCGAATTCAAACTCAAGCCCAAGGGCACAGGCACAAAGCTGACTATCGTCGAATCCGGCTTTGATGGCTTGCCGGCGCAGCGTCGGCCGGACGCCATGCGCATGAATGAAGGCGGCTGGGCCGAGCAGATCAAGAACATCAAAAAGCATGTTGATTGAAACACCTGGGCGCGATACCGCGTCACTTTTCGCAGCCTTGGGCGACCGCACCCGCCTGTCACTGCTGACCAAGCTCAGCGACGGGCAGGCACGTTCGATCGCCGGGCTGTCAGCTGGCACGGATCTTACCCGTCAGGCCATCACCAAGCATCTGCGCGTTCTCGAAGAGGCGGGGCTGGTCATCAGCAGCAAGGTTGGGCGGGAAAGCCAGTTCGCTTTCCGGCCCGAGCCTATCGGCGAGATCCGCGCTTATCTCGACAGTGTCTCGCAGCAATGGGGCGATGCCCTCTCGCGTCTTCGAGCTTTCGTGGAAACGTAAGCATTTACTTACATACCGTTTCGTTTTCACGCTGAACGATGGAGCGATGCAGATCACCGATCAACGCGTAAAATCATTAGTATTGACTAATCAATGAGTATCTACTAATGTATTTTTCATGATTGAAGCCACCGCCATCGACGCTGTCCTGCGCACGCTTGCTGATCCTACCCGGAGAGCCATATTCGAGCGTGTCGTCAATTCCGACGAGATTACCGTCGTGGAGTTGACGCGGGGTAGTGGCGTGACACAGGGCGCCATCTCCCAACATCTCAAGTCGCTGAAGCAAGCCGGGTTGGTCGCCGAGCGCCCCGAGGGTCGCAACGTCTATTACCGCGCTCAGCCCGAAGGCCTTGTACCGCTTGCCGACTGGATGAGCCATTATGGCGTCTTCTGGCGCGAACGCTTTGCAAATCTCAAAACGCTCCTGAAGGAGATCGATCCATGAAAGACGCCGCACCGAAGTCCGACACGCAAGACATCGTGGTCGACGAGGTCTTGCCGCATGCGCCGGAGACAATCTGGAACGCATTGACAAAAGGCGAACTGATCACGCGCTGGCTTGGTATGCCGACAAGCGGGTTCGAGCCCGTCGTGGGCAAGCGCTTCACATTCAAAACGACGCCGGCCGGCGCGTGGGACGGTTTCATCCAATGCCAGGTTTTGGAGGCAGTGCCGAATGAACGGCTCGTTTATACCTGGCAAGGCGGGCATGAGGGAAATGTCGGCTATGGCTCGCGCCTTGAAACTGTGGTCACGTGGGTTCTTTCCAAGGCTGAAAATGGCACCCGCCTTCGCCTTGTCCATTCAGGTTTCGTGCTGCCGCAGAACGAGACGGCTTTCAGGAACATGAGTTCAGGCTGGAAGAAGGTCGTTCCCGGCATCGGCGCCATCGCAGCGGAAAAACTGCACTAAGGCAACGATCAATTGCATCAGACGTTGGAAAGGCATCTCAACTCAAAGGAGGTAGCTATGAAGAATCCAGTCGTTTCACGCGAAGAGTGGCTTGCAGCCCGGCTTGCACTGCTCGACGAGGAGAAGCAGCTGACGCGCCGCAGTGACGAGATCGCACGGCGAAGGCAGGCTCTGCCATGGGTCAAGATCGACAAGGACTATGAATTCGATACAGACGAAGGCCGTGCGTCGCTCCCAGGTCTCTTCAAAGGGCGCTCGCAACTGATGATCTATCACTTCATGTTCGGGCCCGATTACAAGGCGGGGTGTCCTTCCTGTTCGGCGATCGCCGACGGCTTTGACGGCTCCGTTGTTCACCTCGCCAATCACGATGTAACGCTCATCGCGGTCTCGCGGGCGCCACTTGCCAAGTTGCAGGCATTCAAACAGCGTATGGGGTGGACTTTCCCCTGGGCGTCTTCATTCGGGAGTGACTTCAACCCGGACTTCCACGTCACGTTCACCGAAGAGCAGCAGCGCAAAGGCGCCATCGAATACAACTACGTGCGTGAGGAGCCCGCGCCAGCCGGTGACGACGGCTCTGAAGCGGAGGATATATTCGCAACCATGGCTGGCACTGATACGGCTACGTACGCACG
>NZ_JBFUMG010000205.1:0-7634 GCF_054049495.1 Phyllobacterium sp. P5_D12
TTCGGTTGCCATGTCGAACGCTTCGACCTGTTGAAGTCCGATGGAACGGTCGTCAGCTGTTCTGCATCGATGAATTCAAAATTGTTTGCCGCGACAATCGGAGGGCTTGGACTAACAGGCATCATCCTTTCTGCCAGCATCAGATTGATGAAAGTGAATTCGCTTGATGTGGTTGAGTGCGTAACGCCGTTTGCAAGCCTTGCCGAATATTTCGAAATGGCGCCGCGGGCCGACAATGACAATGAATATGCCGTTGCCTGGGTCGATCAGTTGAGTTCAGGGAGACGCGCAGGACGCGGCGTTCTTCTCACAGGAAATCATGCAGACAATGGAAATTTTGAGGCCACAACGGAGAAATCAAGATTGGGCGTGCCTTTCAAGCTTCCCATATCGGCACTGAATTATCCCAGCCTCAAATTGTTCAACGCGGCCTACTTTCATTTCAAAGGCCATAAACGAGAACCTCATCTCAGCACCTATCAGACCTTCTTCTATCCACTCGACAGTGTCTCGAACTGGAATCGGCTTTACGGAAGGACCGGGCTTTACCAACATCAAAGCGTCATTCCGGAAGATGCCGCTTCAGCAGTAATTCCGCAGATGCTGGCCGCCACGCGTGAAGCGGGACAAAGCTCATTCTTGACGGTGCTCAAACGCTTCGGAGATGTCGCTTCACCCGGGACCCTGTCTTTTCCGCGGGCGGGCTACACGTTGACGGTTGATTTTCCCAATCGCGGAGCGCGCACGTTGGCGCTGCTGGAGCGCCTCGACAGTATGACGATCGATGCGGACGGGCGGGTTAATCCCTACAAGGACCAACGCATGAGTTCCGCAGTGTTCAAAGCCGGATTTCCGGGGTGGCAAGAGTTGGAGAAGGAGCGGGATCCCGCATTCAACTCCAATTTTTGGGCGCGAACTGCACTGGCAGGTGGAACTGCTTGATGCATCAAATTTTAACAATGTGCTTGGGGTCTTTTCAACGCAGCTTTGCTATGCACTCGACGAACTAGGGGGCCGTTCCGTCATGACAAAATACATTCCATTTATCCTGTTCACCGTCATGACCAATGCGGCGGCGCAAGTCATGCTGAAATACGGCATGATAACGCTGGGGCCGATCAGCTTCAGCGCCGATACGATTATCCAGCGAATATTCCAGATCATTTTCAACCCTTGGGTTTTCGCCGGATTGACGATGTTTGTTATCTCCATGGCCTCACATCTTTATGTGCTTTCCAAGGTCGATCTAT
This sequence comes from Phyllobacterium sp. P5_D12, assembly GCF_054049495.1. Classification (NCBI taxonomy): domain Bacteria; kingdom Pseudomonadati; phylum Pseudomonadota; class Alphaproteobacteria; order Hyphomicrobiales; family Phyllobacteriaceae; genus Phyllobacterium; species Phyllobacterium sp. P5_D12. Next base: position 1,251 of record NZ_JBFUMG010000205.1, read on the forward strand.
CCTTCGCCTACCCGTTCCTCAGTCTGGCTTATGTGGCCGTCGCACTGTTCGCCTGGGCAGTGTTCAAGGAGGAACTCGGAACGTTCAAGATTGCGGGCATCGCCTTCATCATGATCGGAACCATTCTGATCGCCCAGAGCGGACGTCACGAAACGCCCGGCGAGCAAACGCCACCAGCTTCCACAACATCCTCGTAAGTGAGTTGAGTAAATGAGACACGTTATTTTTGGTGGCGACGGTTTCGTCGGGCGGCATCTGGCTCCGAAGCTGATTGCCGGGGGAGAGGAAGTCGTTGTGGCGGACATCGCCAAGAGCGATCTGTCCCACTATGGCGATGTGACATTCGTCAAATGCGATGTGACCGAACCGAATTCCATCGCCGCGGTCGGTATCAAGGCCGACGACATGATCTACAACCTGTCAGCCAAGATGCTTTCGCCGTTGCAGGTGCGGGCGAAGCGGCATGATTTCTTCTTTCCGGTCAATTACTTCGGTACAGAGAACATTATCAAGGCGATGGACAAGGCGGGTGCCAGGAAGCTCGTGCACTATACGACCGACATGATCTATGGCCACACCTATGCCTGGCCCCAGACCGAAGACCACCCGGCGGCGCCGCTTGGTGAGTATGGAATGTCGAAATTGAAAACCGAGGAACTGGCAGCAGAATGGCGCATGCGCGGAATGAATATCTCCCTGTTTCGCCCACGCCTGATCATTGGGCCGGGCCGACTTGGTATCCTCGAAAAGTTGTTCAAATTGGTCGATTACAACCTGCCGGTACCGATGATTGGCTCCGGCAAGAACCCTTATCAGTTCATTTCAGTGTTCGATTGTGCCGAAGCGGCACGTGTGGCATGGAAGGCTGGCGTGCCAAATGAGGCATACAACCTCGGCTCACTGAATCCGCCGCCTGTTCGCAAACTGCTCGGCGACCTGGTGAAATTCGCAGGATCGAGATCGATCCTGCTACCAACACCCGCCTGGGCGTTAAAACGCACACTCGACTTCTTCGACTGGATGAACAAGCCGATCATGGATCCGGAACAATATCTGATTGCGGACGAAATGTGCGTACTCGACGTGTCGAAAGCGGAGCGTCAATTGGGCTGGATACCGCAATATCGCGATGAGGATATGCTGATTGCAGCATATAAGGAATATCGCAATATCAAAGACGGCAAAGCCGTGCAGCAACCATCGTCGATGGCGGTGGAATAACGGGGAATGGCGATGAACAAGGTTACAGCACAGCACGAGGCGGTCCAGGGACTTATAGGAAAGCCAGATCTGCTCACGGTCGAAGAAGCCAAGGCCATGACGCTGCCGCGCATGACCGAACTTTTCACCAGGCATCTCAATCCCGGCCAGCTGCATTTCATGAAGCTTCTCGGTTTCCATAAGGTGAAAATCGATCGAGCGGAAGGCATGTTTTACTACGATCAAAACGGCCGCGCCATTCTCGATTTCTTTGGCGGCTTCGGATCTCTTGCTTTCGGCCATAATCACCCGCGGATTGTCGGGGCGCGCAAGAAATTCCAGGATGAACAGCGTCAGGAAATAGCCATTGCCTTCATGTCGCAATATGCGTCCGCCCTGGCACACAACCTTGCCGCTTGCTCTCCTGGCGATCTCGACATGGTGTTCCTCGGATCGTCCGGATCGGAGGCAATGGAGGCGGCAATAAAGGTTGCCGAGCGCGCCGCCGGCCCAAAAAAACCCAAGATCGTTTATGCCGAGAATTCATTCCATGGCAAAACCAAGGGCGTTCTCTCCATTACCGATGGAGGGCTCTATCGCGGTGAGTTCAAACTGGTGGAAAATACGGTTCGTGTTCCTTTTGGCGATATTGATGCCGTTGAGAGTGCTTTCCGCTCCGATCCCGAAATCGGCGTCATTGTACTGGAAACCATTCAGGGCGGTGGCGGTATCATTCAAGCGCCGAAGGAGTACTGGCAAAAGCTGCGCGCGCTGTGCGATCAGTATGGCGTGCTTTGGGTTGCCGATGAGGTCCAGTGTGGCTTTGGGCGCTCGGGCCGGTTTTATGCTTTCGAACATGCGGGTGTTGTGCCCGATGTGACCGCCTTGGCCAAATCGTTGGGCGGCGGCAAGGCGGCTGTCGGCGCGATGATCGCCCGGCGCGAGGTTTATATGAAAGCCTATGGCACACCAAAGACGGCTATGATCCACGCCATGGCCACATTTGGCGGGATTGGCGAAGCCTGTGTCACTTCAATCGAAGCGATGAATATTCTCTACGACGAACATCTGATCGATAACGCCGCAGCAACTGGCGACTATCTGTTGCAAAAGCTCGAAGAGCTGAAAGTCAAATATCCGACGATGATCAAGGATGTGCGTGGCAAGGGCCTGATGGTCGGTCTCGAATTCCACGATTTCTMCAAGACGGTGCCAATGGTGTTGCGCCCCGTTCTTGCCGTACTGGATGATAAGCTGAAGGGATCGCTTCCGGGCTTTATCGGCAGCCACCTCTTGCGCGATCATGGCGTGCTGGTCGCATTCACCGAGTACAATCGAAATGTCATTCGTCTGGAACCGCCACTGATTTGCGGCCGGGAACACGTGGACGCATTCATCGAAGCGCTCGATGAAGTCCTGTCACGCGGTATCGTTCGAATCGTAAAAGACTTCGTCAAAGCGCAGGTAAAGTAAAATCAGAATTCCAGGAGAGCCGGGCTTTGGTCCGGCTTTCTGCTGTCAGGATYGGCCGGAAAGTTTGATCCCTGGCCTCAGCAACAGGTCCCAGCAATCATCGAGCTTCACGACGATCCGGTCTGCCAAGGCTTTTTCATAGATACGCTGCAGGGAAAGCCGCGCGCTGGTTGTCGGGCAGGACGGGCGCAAGACGCCGTCCGTCTGGCGCAGAGAGGTTTCTTCCGCTTCTGTCAGATCACCGACAGTGCGGAATGGGTCGGCACCAATCTGAACATTTCGGGTTGCGTCGCGATCGAGTATCCACGGAAACGGATTGACGAAATCCAGTGTCATCAAACTGTTCAGATGGACGCCGTTCTGGCTTTCGAACTGCTTGAGCGCTTTGACAGCACGATCGGCGGAGACCACCCAAAACATCTGGTAGTCGAGTTCGGAATAGAGCTGCCAACTCGGCAGTTGTCCCGCCTCCGCCAGTTGGCGGTACGCCCCGGCATTAGTGGCGTAGTGGGATTCCAGCAGGTTCACCCGTTCCATGATATCTTTGCGAGTGGAAACGAGGCCCATCGTTTTTACATCGGTGACTGGCGCTGTCACGTAGGTCGGCGCCACAGCGACAAAGCGTAGAGTGCCCTGCATAACCTTGGTGATCGTTGGGATCGCGGTAAATGCGACGAGACAATAGACAATCAGCCGGCGTCTTTCGGACAATTTCGGTGTTTTGCGCAGCACCGCCAGAAGAACCGGCCAGAGGAAGATGAATTCCTGGCTGCCGGTATTCTGCGTCTCAAGGAATATGCCAGCGACCAGCGTCATGCCGATCCATAGCCAATCGCGATCCAGCAGCGCCGCGACATTCGCTGTTGTCGGTTTTTTGCGAAGAGTGCGCCAACGGTCCGAAAGAGGACTCCAGTCCAGCCAGAACAGGAAAAGTATCAGACCTGCCGCGGCAAGGATGACGTCGAGTTTGATTGAAAAAACAGTCAGAAAGCGAGGCAGAAGTAGGCCCTCGTTTAACCTGACCAGCGCTGCAATGCTCTCGACATAGGCAGACACCATTCCATGATTGAACTCGGGTACCAGAAGCGCCACGGCGAAGATGCATAACCCCAGCAATACATAGCGCCACAGGAGACGGCCTGAGAGGATCGCATAGAGACCGATCAGTCCGCCTGCCAAAAAACCGGTTACCTTGGTGAAAAACAGTGCAAGCATCGTTAGTGCTGTGATGATGGCGAGCTTTCGGCCATTCGGCAAGAAAACCAATGCACTGACGAGAACATAGAGCAGCAGGGAGGTGTGGCGATTGTAAATGCCGAAACCGTTGACGCCGGGATAGGAATGAAAGCTCTGTGTGTTGGTCGGGCACAGCGCAAAAACAAGAAATGGAACAAGGATCGCAAAGGCGATCTTTCGGTTCTCTTTATCGATTTCTGCAAGAATGATTGACATCAAAGGTGCGGCAGTAATCAGCACGGACCATTGCGCGATCAACGTAGGCTGGCCGCCGGGGAAAAGTTTCTGAAGCCAGTAGAATTGATAGTATTCTAGGGCGCCGACGGGTGCGAGAAAATCCACAGCCGGCACCTGGCCAAGTTTTATGCGCTGGGCTGCATCGAGATAGATATAGGTATCCCAGTACATCGGGCCGATTGGGATGACCAAGGGCAGCGACAAGAGAACGACAAGGACCACCAGAACAAGCGCGAGCAACACCAATGGTGAGAACATTTGTGCTGAAGTTCTGGAGGAGCTTCTGGAAATATCCGGCATTCGACTTCGACTCAGGTTCCGCAGCGGGTGACACTATCCTTAGAGCTTTAATCCTCCACATTGCGTTAAACGCCTCCCGAAATTTGTCGAGTGCTCCTATAAAATACGGCCTGTTTACCAGGCGTCGCGGCGTGTTTTCGCCATGTCGCAAACAGGCCTTAGCGATGGACATGCGAAACGCCATAGTGCAAAAAATTGTTGGAGCCGTTCCGGCCATCGATCGATACCAAAGGACAGAGTGAAATGAAGACTGAGGCGCGTGTTGTCGTTATCGGCGGTGGGGTAGTAGGTGTGTCGACACTCTATCATCTTGCCAAGAAGGGCTGGAGTGATGTTGTCCTGATTGAGCGCAAGGAACTGACATCCGGTTCGACCTGGCATGCTGCCGGGCTTTTGCCATTGTTCAATATGAGCTATTCGGTTGGCCAGATTCATAAATATTCGGTCAAATTCTATCAAGAACTACAAGAAGAGACCGGCATGAATGTCGGCTTCACCAATTGCAGCAATATTCGCCTTGCTCGCACGAAGGATCGCTGGGACGAATACATGTATTATGCGGGCGTGGCCGAAACGATCGGCGTTCCGGTTAAGCTCCTGACGCCAGAGCAGGTCAAGGAGATCTGGCCGCTTGCCGAGATCGACGGCATTATTGGCGCAATCCAGCATCCGGAAGACGGTTATATCCAGCCGGCGGATCTAACGCAGGCGCTTGCCAAGGGTGCGCGCGATCGCGGCGCAACCATATACCGCTATACGACCGTGCTCGGCATCGAACAACTGCCGTCCGGCCAATGGCTGGTAAAGACCGATAAGGGTGACATCACCGCGGAACATGTGGTGTCCGCAACCGGCAACTTTGCCCGCAAGACCGGCAAAATGGTCGGCCTCGATGTGCCGGTTATTCCCGTCGAACATCAGTATATCGTGACCGAGCCACACCCGGCAATTCTTGAGCGCAAGGCAAAAGGCTTGCCCGAAATGGGTGTCTTACGCGAAAGCGACAGTTCCTGGTATATGCGCGAGGAAAATGGCGGCTTGCTGCTTGGGCCATACGAGCGGGGTGCCCCCGTCTGTTACGTCGATGGCCCTTCGGATGCCAGCGAATACGAATTGTTCCAGGAGGACCTCGACCGCCTCGAACCGCATATCGAAACCGCGATTGCGCGTGTCCCGGCATTTGGTGAAGTTGGCATCAAGAAGGTCTATAATGGCGCTATCGCCTATACCCCCGATGGCTCGCCGATCATTGGACCTGCGCCACGCCTCAAAAACTTCTGGTTGAATGAAGGACACTCCTTTGGTGTCACCGCTGCCGGCGGTGCCGGTTGGCAGCTGGCCGAATGGATCGTCGAGGGAGAACCGTCTATCGATATGATGGGCGTCGATCCACGCCGCTTTGGGCCTTATGCGACGGAAGGTTACCTGAAAGAAAAGAATGAAGAGGCCTACGCCGAGGTTTTCTCGGTCCATTACCCAGACGAGGAGCGAGGTGCTGCCCGGCCGTTAAAGCGTTCGCCTTCCTATGATCGCCAGAAGCAACTCGGTGCCGTGTTCGGAACCGTTTATGGCTGGGAGCGCGCCAATTGGTTTGCACCGCAAGGTTATGGGCTCGACGTTGCCAAACTCGACAAGCCAGATGTGTTGATGAATCACAACCATCCGAGACCTGATGCTGACGGCAAGGTCAAGGAGCTCTGGTCGTTCCGGCGTTCCAACTATTTCGAACATGTCGGTCATGAGATCAAAAATGTGACGAACAATGTCGGTCTTTTAGACATGTCGGCTTTCGCCAAGATGGAAGTATCCGGACCAGGTGCCCGCGCTTGGCTCGACTCGATCCTGGCTAATCGCATTCCGAAAAAGCAGGGCCGCATCGCGCTTTGCCATCTCTTGACCCCATTTGGCGGGGTTCGTTCGGAATTCACAGTCTATGAG
>NZ_JBFUMG010000206.1:0-7583 GCF_054049495.1 Phyllobacterium sp. P5_D12
ATGGGCAAATGGGCAACTGCACGTATTCGACGTCTATGCCCGTGTCATTTTTAAAGGCGGGAATCGCGTCTTGGAGGATCGTTCCCTTCCATGAGGCGTTGTCGCCGAGGACAACGAGCTTGGAAGGCTTTTTTCCAAGCTCCGCGCGGGCTGAAGTCGACGGGCCGAGGGCGGCCAGATTGATGCCGGCCAGAGTCGAACCAAGCAGCGTCCGCCGGTTGATCAGGCCTTTCTTGCTGGAAACGGTCATGGCTTCCTCCATCATACCTTAGGGAATTCTAGCATCGTTCACCGCGCCTGCCGACAGGCCCGGTATAAGGTGCCTTTGAACGATCAGCGAAAACACGATCACGGGCAGGAGAACCAGAATGCCGGATGCCGCGATGGCTCCCCAATCGGTCCCGGTCTCGCTACCGGCGTAAGTGCTCAAGACGACCGGCGATGTTCGCGTGGCGTTGTTGGTGAGAATGGCCGCGAAGATGAAGTCGTTCCAGGCAAGGAGCAGCGACAAGATGGCCGCGGTTGTTATTCCCGGCTTGGCCAGGGGCAAGGCGATCCTGATGAAAGCCCCCGTCCGGGACGCGCCGTCCATATAGGCCGCTTCTTCCAAGTCGCGCGGCACACTTTTGAAGAAGTCGCGCGTGACCCAGACGACCACGGGAAGACTGAATGTCGTATAGGCCAGGATGAGGCCTATCCTGGTGTTGATCAGTCCGATCAGACTGTACATCACATATAATGGCAAAAGTGCCGCAATTGGCGGCAGCATCCGCATGAAGAGCAGCGAAAAGAAGATGAGTTTGCGACCGGGGAAGCGGAATCGGGCGATGGCGTACGCCGCGGGTGTTCCAACAAACAAGGAGACCAGAACCGTCGAGGTGGTCACCAGGAAGCTGTTCCAGAAAGAATTCAGAAAGTTCCCTCCAGACAAGACCGCGAAATAGTTCTCCAAGGTCGGCCACCACAGAAAGAGTGGCGGTGTCGTGAAGATTTGCTCACGCGTTTTCAAGGACAGTCCAAGGACCCAAAGCAGCGGCAGCAGGAAGATCACAAGCATGCAGATCAATGCGGCATACACGAAGACGTAGTAGCATCCCTTTCTGTAGCCTGTGTGCAACAGCGATTTCATCAGTCGGTCTCCTTTGGGCGCATGGTGGCTATCAGAAGCAGGCAGACCGTCAGGACGATCAGGAGCATGATCCACGACGCAGCCGAGGCCAGCGTTAGATCGAAGCTGAAGAAGGACGTGTTGTAGACGWAAATGGARAGCACCAACGTCGCGTTYSCAGGCCCKCCTGCSGTCATCACRTAGACRTTRTCGAAGGCCCTGAACTCAAAGATGATCCGWAGGAGCATCGCCACGAGCAAATAGGGCGACAAAAGCGGCAAMGTTATATGACGGAACAGTGCCGTCTTGGTCGCGCCGTCGATCCTTGCCGCTTCCATYAYCTCCTTCGGCACGGACTGSAGRCCMGCCAGGACGAGCAGGGCAACGAACGGTGCGTTCTGCCACACGTTCACTCCGCCCACTGTGATGAGTGCCAGCGTCGGGTCGCCGAGCCAGATGACCGGCGATCCGATGAGATAGTCGACAAGGCCATAGGTGGGGTCGAGGAGAAGCTTCCAGCAAAGCGCAGCGACAATCGGAGTGGCCATCATCGGGACGATCAATGCCGTTCGAAAGATGCGGATGAACGGAAGTTCCAGATTGAGAAGCAGGGCGATTGCCAGCCCGATCAGAATTTCGAGGCAGACCGTCGCGGCCGTATAACCAAGCGTGAGCCCAAGACTTGCAAGGAAGACAGGATCTGCGAAAAGGTCTCTATAGTTTTGCAGGCCCACAAACTGAGCTTCCGAAACAGGCTGGTCAATTGACCACCCAGCGAAGCTCATGATCAACGACAGTATCAGCGGCAAGCCCAGGACTGCGACGCTCAGGGCCACAGTCGGGAGAATAGCCAGCGGAACGAAAAACAAGTCAGCTGTTTTGCTGACCAGGCCAGCAGTCGTCAGCCTCCTGACGCCCGGACCGGGAGGCGAAACTAAATGCTCGGGGTGTCGATCGTCATGGCTCATCCCTCGGCCCTTCACCCATGGGTCTGAGCTAGTCTCGCCGATTAACCGCGCTGTGTCTTCCCATTAATTGTATTCAGTCTTGATGCCGCGCATCGTACTTCCGCTCCCACGGCACGCGGGAAGCCGGACCCGTTGACTCGCGTATGATCAGGTCCGGCACAAGGCTTATGCGAAGCGGAGGAACTGTCCGATAGTGGGGATTGGAGATCCTRTCRATGATGCAACGCGCCATCGCCGCTCCCATTTCGACATGAGGCACCCTGATTGTCGTCAAGCGGGGSGCRACTTGCGAGGCCGATATGAAATCGTTGAAACCGACCACCGAAACATCATCGGGCACCCGAATTCCMAKAAKGGCCAGTTCCGAAATCACGCTCACGGCTATACCGTCATGAGCACAAAACAGKGCGGTCGGTTTGCCGCCGGCATCCATGTAGTCAAGAAGCGGTTTGCGCAAACCCGCCTCTTCGTCAAARACGAGATCGTCMACTTYTCCGTCRATCTCCCTTGCCCCATCGCATAGACCCCGAAATCTCTCGGCCCTGCCTAACAACCTAGCGTCTCCGTGSACAAAWGCGAACYTGCGATGGCCSAGYGTYGCCAGGTAGCGGGCAATCGTGACGCCAGCTTCCCAGTCRGGCCCYGACACSAGATCGATGYGCTCCAGGGGMCCTGCATAGCCTGARCAAACCAGYGGCAGGTTGYTCCGGCTTGCAAAMYCKGAGAATTCCTCCGGGTAAGGTACTGCAAGGATCAGCCCTACCACAGCCTCGTCAATCGAAGGGCTGTCGAAGACGCTTTGCGCCTKTYTCGGGATTACCRTGTAGCCGTACGCCTCGGCCTGCYGCTCCGCGCCAAGGAGGATATTTGACCACAGTTCYGTGCTTACGCGGTCGATTTCTTGGCGCAGGAATAATATTTGCCCGCGGTTTTGCGCCGGYTCGGCCATAAGCGCATAGCCCATGTCCTGGGCGGCCCGCTCAATCCTACGGCGCGTGGCTTCCGCTACGCCCGGTTTGCCAGACAGAGCTCTCGAAACCGAAAATTTCGAAATGCCGAGTGCGTCGGCAAGGTCCTGTAACGTAACGCGTTTCCTCGCCATTAACCAAGATCCTGCCCAGCAACATTGCTGKAATATACCTACCAAAATTGCGTATTTAGCGCAAGATATTGCGCAGCGTGTTTTGTTATGTTAGGGTTGAGGTTCCAAATTTGAAATCGTTCGTATCACTATGCAGATTAGGCAATCTAACGGCGTCGCCAGAGACGTTACACTCTGTTTGAAAGAGCATGCGCCAAAAATGCAGCACCTCGGCGCAATCTCTGCGCGATGGTGACCTAGCAGCTGCGCCCTAAGGGTGACCTGTTCATGTCCTGTCGTGGAGGTGAACCGCTTTTGCAAAGAGAAAGGAGACCGGAGCAATGACGCAGAATTCTGCCATCAGTTCGTCTAAAAGCGGTTCGGCAGGCAACGTTTTCGTTTTTGGTCCCTTTCAACTTTCCGCGCACCAGAGGCTTCTTCAACAAAACGGGACGCCGCTTTCCATYAGTAGCCGCGCGCTCGAAATCCTGATGGCCCTCGTTGAGCGACCRGGCGAAGTTGTTTCTCACAAAGAKTTAATCAATCGGGCATGGCCCAACGTTGTAGTGGAGGACACGAATTTGCGCGTGCACATTGCGAATCTGMGAAAAGCGTTGGGGGATTCGAAGACTGGACCTCGTTACATAGTSAGTGTTCCAGGACGCGGGTATTGTTTCGTTGCGAAGGTTAGCTCGATGGATTCACCTCGCTCCGGCGACTGGCCAGATTTACTGCTGCCGCGAATACCCGATGCTAAGCCAGCGGATGCGTTGATCTTCGCAGAAGGACAGGTGCAATTAGGTGTTCAACTGTTGCGTAACGCTCTTGCGACGTTGCAAGCGCAGCAGCCTTATGTAGTGGCGGGTGAACTATCTGCGCATTGGCTGACGGTTCAACCGAGTGCGGGCAAATCGAACTAGCCCTCAGCACCGGAATTTCGATGCCACGCCTCATGTCTGAGTGAGCTTACCTCCCTACAGAGTCCCCCCGGCGATCGTTGCCCTCCCTCGCGGTCGCCTTCTTGGGCAGCAGTGCCGAATCCGGCCTGCTGCCCCTTTCTTGTTGGCCCGCCTTAATCATCCAATTGCTCTGCCGCTTGAAGTGCCGAAGTGATGACGTTCGGAGTGCGTCAATACTATGTCTGCCGGCGGACGGTTCGGCACCATTGGAACGAACCCGCTCTGGGCGTGTTTAACCCGCAAGAATGGGGTGGCCAGTGGCATCAAGAAAATCTGACTCATCGGCGACCGCCAATTGGTTAAAGCGCGGTATGAAGAGCCACGACTTTCAGGCGGCAATGAGGTCCGGCCACTTTCCCATCGCGACGAATGAAGCATTTCAGGTCCTGCTTGCTCGATTGGAACAGGCGGAGATCGAACGCTTCACATCCATAATCGCCGCCAACATCATACTGTCCGGAATTGAATGGTTTACATGATGCGTAAGCGGCAGGTGAGGTTGCCTTCAATCCATCACTGGCCAAGCAATTCGACATGTTAGCAGCTTGACCACTGGCTGCAAAACCAATCGCATCCCGTCCAGAATGAGAATTTGCGACAGAATACGTCGACTGGTCATTCCCGTCCTCGCCTACAACTAGCGGGCAATTCGTGCCTATGAGAAAAGCGACGGGAAACCGTTTTGATCAATAGAAAGTGGCACGATGATATCATGATATTTTGTTGGACTATGAAATTCACTCCCCAATAAAACAGGCGAAGGATGAGGCTGCTACGAGAGTTCTGTCATACGGCGCCACAGGCACCAGGCGGCACAAATAGGACGGCTGGGAATCTAATGCATGCGTCATCGGGAAATTGTTGCGGTTCCCGAGGATTTCATTGCAAATTTTGCGTGAGTTAGAACGTACGTTACCGCCGGACAGACCTCATGCCGCAAGCGCCTCGAACCGTTGGAGAATGAACTCTGCTCCTTTCACAGCATGTGGATGAGCTCGATGCCGGCGTCCAGTTTGCCAGCAGAAGCGACGGGCTTGGGGTGGGATTGGTGCAGGCGGAAGCTACAGCTGGGCCGACGAGAAGTATTCTATCCATGGCGAGGTTTCGGCCGATAAATATGGTACCACCTGAGCGACCCCGATAAGCTGTTTATGACAACCAACGTTTATTCGATGCAAACCAATGTATAATTCAAAACCCTAACGTCAGATCATACTCTTTCAAAGGCAATATTTTTGTTCTGCAAATTGTGGAAGATGAGCATGATCAAAAAAATGAACCTTCCTCAAATCCGCATTGAGAAACTTGAACACGACCTCTACGAGGCTGTGGAAATAGCATACCTGCGCGGCGCAAGTGATTGGGTTTGCATTCATTATCCACAGTATTACGAGCGCCTGCGTAAGCAATACGATGGTTGTGCAGCTTGAGCAACAAGTAGGCCGTCAGGGCTAAGGGTCTGGTTCGCCGAATATTCTGAACACTAAGAAATACTTTGCCAGCGACCCCAAAGCTGGCTGTTGGATCGAAAGAACTCCGGCGTTGTCGGACGACCGTAATTCGGCGGGCTAAAGGATCGTGGTCGAAATCTCAGCGGGTATTTTTTTCAACTCGGGGCATTTTGATGAGGACTCGTGATGAGAACCTTGATGTTCGTCCTTCTCTCCACCGCCTCCGCAGCGGCCCATGACGCTCCGTCCGGGTGGTCTTACGGCTTTGAATGCTGCTCTTCAATGGATTGTTTTGAGGAACAGGACCAAAACGTCGAGCTGGCGTTCGGCGGCTTCCGGATCAAGAGCACGGGCGAACTCATTCCCTATACCGACAAGCGCGTAAAAATGTCGAAGGATGCCAAGTACCATAGGTGCACGAGGCTAGGTGATCCGAAGATGCCGAAGTCAATCTGCATTTATGTGCCAAACAGCGGCTCCTGACGACACCGCTTGAACCAATCGGCTCTAAACAAGGAAACGTCCGCCCATGACGACTTCAGAGACAAGGAAAGTGGCAGCAATCACCGGAGCATCATCCGGAATAGGATCGGTTTATGCGGACAGGTTCGCGGCGCGAGGTTACGATCTCATATTGATCGCCCGCCGTGGGGAGCGGCTTGCTGCTTTGTCCGGGCAGCTGAGCGCCGTTTATAGTGTCGAAGTCGAAGTGATCAGCGCCGATTTGACAAAGGAGGCGGATCTCGTCCGCGTTGCAGGAAGTCTTGCCGATAGTGCGGCTTTGAGGGTTCTCGTCAACAATGCCGGCAATTCGAGGCTGGCTCCTCTGGCCGATACATCTGGGGCCGAGTCTGCTTCCATGATCGCGTTGAATATTGTCGCGTTGACGCGTCTTACGGAGGCCGTGTTCCCCTCATTCCTGTCGCAAAAGGACGGCCTCATCATCAATATCGCGTCCGTCCTTTCCCTGCACGCCTTGCCCACCAGCGCGATATACAGCGGCACCAAGGGCTATGTCCTGAATTTCAGCCGGGGACTGCAACAGGAACTCGCGGGTACCGGAGTGCGCTTGCAGGTCGTTCTTCCCGGCGCAACCGCGACTGAACTCTGGGATCTTTCGGGCGTTCCGTTGGCCACGCTGGACAAGGCGAAAATCATGTCGGCCGAGGATATGGTCGATGCCGCCCTGGCAGGATTGGACAATCATGAAGACGTGACCTTGCCTTCGGTTGCCGATGCCGGCCTCTGGAATGCATATGACGCGGCAAGGTCAAAACTGTTCCTCGCGACCCAGACCGGGAAACCGGCACCGCGTTACGCGAAGTCATGAATACAACACTCTCGAGTTCATTGGAGCGTGTGGCGATGGGCGGCCACGTGAACAGGGTGACGTTGGCGAGCCGCATGGCGAGATTTTCACCGCTCGCTGCAATCCTCATCGCTTCAGTGGTTTTCCTCCTGGACACTTTGACGACGTTGGATATTGCCATCGCCGTGCTTTACGTGTCCGTGGTGCTGTTGGCTCTCAATTTCGCGGGCCCGACTGGCATAGTCCTGATCGGCGCGGCGTGCATGGGGCTTACCGTCCTGAGCTTTCTGATATCGCATTCGGATATCCTCATTGAACTGGAGGACTCGTTGGCACGTTGCCTGGTCAGCATCGCAGCTATCGCCATCACGACGTTCCTCGGTTACCGCCTGAAAACTTCGATGAATGTTCTGGCTGAAAGTGAACTGCGTTACCGCACCATTTTTCTGGCGACGGGTGTCGGCATTCTCCAGATGGATTTCAGAGGTCTTAAAGACGCCATTGAAAAGCTTAAGAGCGAGGGCGTGCGGGACGTCGATCTGGCACGGAAACTCGATCCAGGATTTCTCAACAAAATTCCGAAAACCGTACGGCTGATCAACGCGAACGAAACGGCTCTGAAGATGTTCAATGTCGGAGACATCCATGCGCTGGAGAGGATGCTGCCGACTATTATCACCGCGGATATGGACAAGTCATGGAAGTTC
>NZ_JBFUMG010000207.1:0-7579 GCF_054049495.1 Phyllobacterium sp. P5_D12
CCAAAAGGACCACGACCAGACCAAGCAGAACATTGATGCGCGGCAGATAGACTTGGCCGGATAATTTCTCTGACGTGTGCTCGATGTTGAGGCGCGGCAAAAGATTGAGTTGCACAGCCTGCCGCGACAGCGAGTAGGCACCGGAAATAACCGCCTGACTGGCAATGACAGTTGCCATCGTAGCGAGTAGTACCATCGGCAAAAGTGCCCAGTGCGGAAACATTTCGAAAAATGGATTCTTTGCTGAGTCGCCGTTCGCCAGAATAAATGCGCCTTGCCCAAAATAGTTCAGCAGAAGACAAGGGAAGACAATCCACATCCAGGCCGTCGCGATCGGTTTGCGACCGAAATGGCCAAGATCGGCATAGAGGGCCTCCGCTCCCGTAACAGCAAGAAACACCGTGCCGATAGTGGGGAATGCGGTAACCGGATTATCTATAATGTATTCAACGGCATAGACAGGATTGACGGCAGCAAAAACACTCCAGTCATCGGCAAGGTRCCATAACCCAAAGAACCCGATAGCGAGAAACCATAGCAGCGTGATCGGGCCAAAAATGGTCGCGACACGCGCAGTACCAAAGCGCTGAACGGAAAAAAGGGTTAGAAGGATCACCAGAGTGATCGGCACGATGAACGGTGTCAGCCGCGGCGTGACGATCTCAAGGCCTTCAACGGCCGAAAGCACCGAAATTGCCGGCGTAATCACCGCATCGCCGTAAAACAGCGATGCGCCAACGATTCCGAGGGCCAGAATAAGCTGCGGGCGAGTCTTGAAGCTCGCCCGTGCCAAAGCCATCAGAGACAGGATACCGCCCTCGCCGTCATTGTCGGCGCGCAGGACGAATAGAATATACTTGACGGTTACTATGAGGGCCAGTGCCCAGAAGATCATTGAAACAACGCCGAGAACGTCAGTGCGGCTCAACGTTCCATCGAGCGAAGCAGCATGGAGCGCTTCGCGAAAGGCGTAGATCGGACTTGTGCCGATGTCGCCATAGACGACGCCGAGAGCACCAAGAACAAGAACCGGAAAGGCCTCTTTGTGATGCGGTTCCGATTCATGAACGACGGGACCGTTATCACAGTTCTCGTCATCCAATTGTTGTTCACTCATACAGGTTTTCCCTCGCTCTGACAGCGTGGGCGGACGAGTTAGTCGTGTTGCACCGCAATATCAATCGCCATTTTTTCATATCTATTCGCCCGTGATATGCAAAAATGCATAACAAAGCAAATCCTGCACCCGAATCAAAGGGCTAGGCTTGCAGCGCATTGAGAAATCTTTCCACAGCACCAGACATCCCGTGCACCAAAGCGTCTGCTGTAAGCCCATGACCGATAGAAACCTCAACAAGATTTGGCACTTTTTTGACCAAAGCCGGTAGATTGACGACCGTCAGATCATGCCCTGCATTCACTGCAATCCCTGCTTTTGCCGCCGCCGCGGCGGTCGATTCCAGCTTTGCGAGTTCGCTGGCCTCGAGGCGCGGATCATCGTACGCGCCTCCATAGGGGCCAGTATAAAGCTCAACCCGGTCAGCGCCAAGCGCCTTGGCCATGGCAGGTGTATCGGGGTCGGGATCGATGAACAATGAAACGCGAATACCTTGTGCTTTAAGGCGAGAGATGATTGGCCGGAGGAATTCCGCATCGCGTTCCAAATTCCAGCCATGATCAGATGTCGATTGCGCCGGATCGTCTGGCACCAGTGTCACCTGCTCTGGTTCATTCGCGGCGACAAGGCCCAGGAACTCCCGTGTAGGATATCCTTCGATATTGAACTCCGCCTGCGGAAACTCATCATCGATAAGCGCTCGAATTGCCGGCAAATCGGAAAAACGGATATGTCTCTCGTCGGGGCGCGGGTGCACAGTCAAACCGGATGCGCCCGCCGCCAAGGCGATGCGTCCAAGACTAATGACGTTGGGCCAGGGCAGATCGCGTCTGTTGCGCAGCATCGCAATCGCATTGAGGTTGACGGAGAGTGATGCGGTCATGATTTAACCCATACGCGGAAGCACTGGCGTCTTCTTTACAGCAGAAACGCGACATAAAATAATGCTATTTCATCTAAACTCAAAGATTGAGTCCTCTGGTTCATCGCACGACGGTCAAGCGTTCTGCAGCCCGGGTAATTGCGGTATAGAGCCAGCGTTCACGTGTATCACGAAAAGCATAGCTTTCGTCGAAGAGCACGACCTCATCCCATTGTGATCCTTGGGCTTTGTGGGTCGTCAGAGCATAACCGTAGTCGAAATCGTCAAACCGCTTCTTGGTCTGCCATGGTATTTCGGCGTCCGGATCGTCGAATTGAGATTTCAGCAGTTTGATCTTGGCCACGCCCCTCCCCGGCTCCTCATCTTCTGGAGCGACCAAAAGATTGATCCCGGGTTTCACCGTTTCGCGAGACGAGGTCATGACCTTCCAAAGCGAACCGTTGAGCAGGCCCTTCGCGGGGTCGTTGCGCAGGCACACAAGTTTGTCGCCAGCCTGTGGAAAAGACGCGGAAAACCCCTTCAACTCTCGCAGGCGCTGATTGTAGCGCCGGCGCGTGCGGTTGGTACCGACGAGCACCTGGTCGGCACCGAGAACCAGTTCCTGTGTGACATCCGTCTTTGAGATCACCTTGGCCGCGCCAAAATCGCCGAACGTAAACTCACGGCCCTCGCGTACATCGAGCGCCAGACGAATGATGGGATTGTCACGCGCTTGCCGGTGAATTTCGCTCAGGAGATAATCCGGCTCGTGTTCGGTGAAAAAACCGCCGCCGGAAATTGGCGGCAACTGACCGGGGTCACCCAACACAAGGATTGGCGTGCCAAAGCTCATGAGATCCCGTCCCAATTGCTCATCAACCATGGAGCATTCGTCGACGACGATAAGCTTGGCCTTGGACACCGGGCTTTGGCGATTCAAGGAAAATGTCGGAGCAATGCTGGTTTTGCCAGTGGCCTCATTCTCGACCGCCTCTTCACCCCGCGGCCGGTAGATCAGAGAGTGCAGCGTGCGAGCATTGGCGGCGCCTTTCGAACGAAGCACCTGCGCTGCCTTACCGGTGAAAGCCGCAAACTGAACGTCACCCTCGATATGCTCGGCAAAATGGCGGGCAAGCGTCGTTTTGCCAGTACCGGCATAACCGAAAAGCCGAAAAATCGGGCTGCGGCCGTCTTTCAGCCATTTTGAAACCGCCCGGAGCGCTTCATCCTGTTGTGGTGATAGTTGCATAATCCTGAGTGACAGGATTCGCCGTCAAAGGGCAAGGAAAATGGACGCGAGAAGCATTAGACTTAAGGTCAGGACCTATAGGTTATCCGGATTTCCCGGCCGTATCTGTCCCTCGCCGACACGGCCGAACTGTTGATTCATCATGCGAAAACGATCCCCGTTGACCTGCAACGTCCAGCAAATCTTCTGGTCCTCGCCCTCATAGGTGAGGCAAAGATTGTCCTTTTCCAGGCTCCACTCGCCGGCATAGGGCATGCCCTTCGTCGCAACCTCTTCCGGCTTGCAGCATTGGATCATCTTGCCGCGAGACTTGCCATCAGGGCCGAGGAATTCAGTGAAGTTGAAGGGCGGCTCAGCTTTGACTTCGCCCGTCAGGGTTGCTCCGGTGATGACTTTGCGTAGATCGTCTTCGTTCGGCGTCGACCACGAAGTGTCTTGTGCCGAGGCATGGCTGGTAAACAACATCAAAGTGGAGACCAGCAACATAGCGAGCGAGCGTATATTCATCTCAGGATCGGTCCGGATCATTTTCGAGGCGGATGGGTTGGCCATGCGGGGTCGCATGAGCAGYGCGCTGCCAGGCGGCGGCCAATTGATCGATATCATGGCTGTCCGCAACATTCTTGGAGGCAATGAGCGACTCCAACGCCTCAAGCCAGCAACTATAGTAGTCACTAGCATCATCCAGCGCGCCGGGGTGTTTCAGTTTGCCGGAAAGCGTGGCCGCCCACTCCTCCCAGGTGAACAACCCGCGGTCGTGGAGGGCAACCGCCATCGCAAAGGCTTCCGCCTGCCAAGGTTCGGCAAATACCGGACCGTCACCGCTTGCGGGTAGTCCGCGCGAGTGAGTGATCAGCTCACGCAGGCTCAAGATAACTCTCCCAGGCATCAATACTGACGGTCAACGTAGGATCGGCTCCATCGCCCCATATCTCAGGCGCGGTAAAGACCACTGTATAAACATATTGTGGGTTTTCACCCTTGCCGTGAGCATTGGAATCCGGAAAGACAAAGCCACCACGGACAGCTTCGATTACCCCCAACTTGCCGCGCGCATAACGCGGCAATCGCGTATGCGTTTCCGGATTGAAATTATGGGTTCGGATGCGATCGCCTGACTGGAAGCGCGGCTCACCTGCCACAGGGCGATCGCAAGGACCGCCTTTTGCAAGGGCTGCCGCGACATTTTCCGCTTTCAAAACACGTTTTGGCTGAGTTCCTTTACCAAGTGAGCGGCCTCCATCGAGTTCCAGTGGCTGGACAAATCCATGGCGCTTGAGCAGAACCTCCAGCGCCTTGGTCCATATCTCATAATAGCTGGAAGCGTAATAATCCGCCGGATGCAGGCTCTCGCGCGCATGACGGCTCTCGTCGATATTCCAATGGCCCATCGCGCCTGCGGCGATTGTCACACCCATCGCCCGCTTTTCCCAATCGGCATGAAACAACGGTTCATTCTTCTCGGGCGCAACTGGGCCAAAACCCATCTGTCCGCCAAGATCCTGCGGCCCGTTCATGCTGCCTCCGGTGCGAGTGCAAGCCCGGTCCCGATCATCGAGTCGCGTGTAACGAGCTCGGCAAGCTGTTCTTCACTCAGGCCTTCGCTACCTTCGGGGCGCATTGGTACAACAAGATAGCGGAGTTCGGCAGTCGAATCCCAGACACGAATTCCGGTCGTTTCAGGAAGGATCAAATCAAACTCGACCAGTACCCCACGCGGATCAATAACGGCCTTCGACCGATAAGGTGGCGATTTATACCACACGGGAGGCAAGCCAAGCACCGACCACGGGTAGCACGAGCACAGCGTGCACACGACGAGATTGTGCGTGTCCGGCGTATTAAATACTGCCTGCATATGCTCACCCTGCCGCCCGGTATAACTCAGGGACTCAATTGCTGCTGTTGCGTCGCGGCTCAGCCAATCAGCATATTCTGGATCCGACCAAGCTTTTGCGACAACCTTTGCTCCGTTGCGTGGACCAACCTTCGTTTCGTACGTATCGACGATCACATCGATCGCCTGCGGGTCGATCAGGCCCTTCTCCGTCAAAATCGTTTCCAAGGCGCGCACGCGCGCAGCCATGGGATCGAGCTCATTATCGTGATGGTGGTCGTCATGATCGTGTGGCATGGACAAAATCCTATGCGCCAACAGCGGTCAGCGCAAGCTCACTTCAACATTGGCCACAAGGTGGCCACGAGCAGGACCGCCATGCTGATGTTGAACCATTTGAGCCGCACCGGATCAGCAAGCCAGCCGCGCATGATTTGCCCAAAGGCTGCCCAGCTCGAAACGGATGGAATATTCACGATGGCAAACGCGATCCCCACGATTAGAACCGTCGTAAAATAAGCTTGCGGCGACGTATAGGTTGCCATGGCGGTCACAGCCATCACCCATGCTTTCGGGTTGATCCACTGGAACGCGGCAGCTTCCAGGAACGTCATCGGCCGCGCCTTGCCATCAACTGGGTTCAGGGAGCGCGACATGGCGATCTTATAGGCGAGATAGATCAGATAGGCACCGCCCGCAAATTTCAGAATTGTATAAAGAAGTGGAAAGCTCTGCAGCAAAGCGCCAAGTCCCAAACCCACTCCAATAAGCAGAGTGAAGAAACCCGAGCCAATACCGAACATGTGGGGAATCGTGCGTTTGAAGCCGAAATTGACGCCCGACGTAAGCAGCATGAAATTATTTGGTCCCGGCGTTATCGACGTGACAAAAGCAAACACCAGTAGGGTCAGAAAAATCTCGAGTGTCATTATTATCCCCACCCCGTAAAAAGGGGCACTCATAGGGTCCGGCAATATTTGGCTCAAGGGCGGACTTGTCAGGGATACAATTGAGCATCCCTGACAATAGTAACCAAGGCCGGGTACCCGCCAGAACTACATTCCCATCGGGCCGCGGTTCATGGCGGCAACGCCTGTCCGGCAAATCTCGACAAGGCCAAGCGGCTTCATGATCGCGATAAACTGGTCAATCTTCGACCCTTTGCCGGTGATCTCGAAGATGAAATGCTCCGTCGTTGCGTCCGTCACCTTGGCGTGGAACGCATCGGCCAGACGCAATGCTTCATTGCGGTGCTCGCCAAGGCCGGCCACCTTGACCAACGCCAGTTCGCGCTGGATTGGCCCGCTCTGACCAAGTTCATCTGCACGCACAGACAAATCCACCACACGGTGCACAGGCACAATGCGTTCCAGCTGGTGGCGAATCTGGTCCAGAATATGCGGTGTGCCGCGCGTCACGATTGTGATGCGCGATAGATGCTGCTCGTGCTCCGTCTCGGAAACCGTAAGGCTTTCAATGTTATAGCCCCGTCCGGAGAATAGGCCAATCACGCGTGCAAGGACGCCCGGCTCGTTATCGACCAGGACCGATAGAACTGTCGTGACTGGTAGTTCAGTCTCCTTGGCAATGAAATATGCCGAACCGGAGGCTAGGTTTTGAGCGTTCATTTGTTATTTTCTCCGGTTTTCTTAAACGAGCTGTCTGCCCTTGGCATCAATGGCGTTGGCGACTGCTTCGTCCGTAGCCTCATCCGGCAAAAGCATCTCATTGTGAGCCTTACCGGAAGGGATCATCGGGAAGCAGTTCGCGAGATTAGCCACGCGGCAATCGAAAAGAACCGGCTTTTTGACGTCGATCATTTCCTGAATGGCATCGTCGAGATCGCCAGGCTTTTCGCAGCGAATGCCATGACCGCCATAGGCTTCTGCCAGCTTGACAAAATCGGGCAAGGCTTCCGTATAGGAATGCGACAAACGATTGCCATGCAGCAGTTGCTGCCATTGGCGAACCATACCCATATACTGATTGTTCAGGATGAAGATCTTGATCGGCGCTTCATACTGAACAGCAGCACTCATCTCCTGCATAGTCATCTGCACCGAAGCGTCCCCGGCGATGTCGATAACCAGCGAGTCAGGATGCGCGATCTGCACACCCAGCGCTGCCGGTAGGCCATAGCCCATCGTACCGAGACCGCCTGATGTCATCCAGCGATTGGGCTTTTCGAAATGATAGAACTGCGCCGCCCACATCTGGTGCTGGYCGACTTCGGTCGYGATATAGGTGTCGCGATCCTTGGTCAGTGCGTACAGCCGCTCCAGCGCATATTGCGGCATGATCACGTCCTTGTTGCGCGTATAGGACAGAGATTTCCGTGAGCGCCACCTGTCGATCTGCGACCACCATTGATCGATCGCCTTTTCGTCAGGCTTTGTCGACGACGCGCGCAGCAAGCGAATCATATCTTCGAGCACATGGGCAACATCACCGATGACCGGAACATCAACCCGAACCGCTTTGTTGATGGAAGACGGATCGATATCGATGTGAATC
>NZ_JBFUMG010000208.1:0-7552 GCF_054049495.1 Phyllobacterium sp. P5_D12
CGTCGTGGCGGTCTTCTGCCGCGACATGGCGCAATCATGTCGTTGAAGCTGGCCATGGTTGCTTTGATCAGACTTAGCTAACAAAGGATCAAATCTTGGATGAGGTACGCCTCGAGTGCAGAATCATACATTTGTCCGGTGGCACGACATTGTCTTCTGGCTCCTTGAGCGCGTGCCAGTAACAAAGCCGGTATCCCAATTCTTCCTCCGTGACGCTCAAAGATAATTGCGCGCAATGCTACACCGCCGCTCGTTGAGCGGAGCAGCGCTCCTTGGAAGCATCTTACAGAGGCGTCGGAACCAATCAATCGCCATGTCGTTTACCACAGCTGGCAGGGTAACCGTCTGTAGTCTTAGAAATGGGGAAATCTTCAAAATTCCTACCGTTTTCCGACTAATCGTCCGATAGTCCAAATGGAGCGAACACATGCAGCCTATTCCCAGATCGAAAAAAGCTCGAACTGGCGTCTCTGGATTAGATGAAATCCTTGCGGGGGGACTGAGCGAAGGCCGCGTGTTTTTGCTGGAGGGAAATCCTGGCACAGGCAAGACAACGATCGCTTTGAGTTTTTTGATGGAAGGGGCCGCGGCGGGCGAGCAAGGCCTATATGTCACGCTATCCGAGACCGAAGATGAACTTCGTGACGGCGCGGCTTCGCACGGCCTGGCGATCGACCGAAACATCGAGATCTTCGAACTTGTGCCGCCGGAAAGTCTACTGGATGCCGAGCAACAGCAAAGCCTTCTGTACTCGTCAGATCTCGAACTGGGCGAAACTACCAAAGCCATTTTTGAAGAGTTTGAACGCGTCCGGCCAAAACGAGTGGTTTTGGACAGCCTGTCCGAAATCAGGCTTCTGGCCCAAGGCTCACTGCGATATCGCCGACAGATATTGGCGCTCAAGCATTATTTCGCGCGGCAGAACGCAACGGTCCTGCTCCTCGATGACTTGACGTCTGATAGTTTCGACAAGACCGTTCATAGTGTCGTTCACGGCGTCATCAAGCTCGAAGAACTCGCGCCAAACTATGGCTCTGAACGAAGACGCCTGCGGGTCATCAAGTACAGAGGCCAGGCATTTCGCGGTGGGTTCCATGATTTCATAATCAGGACCGGCGGTGTCGTTGCTTTCCCGCGCCTTGTCGCGCTGGAGCACCGCAGGGAATTCTCCCGCGAAGTGCTTACGAGTGGCATAGGCGGACTCGACAACCTTCTTRGAGGTGGCTTGGAAAGGGGCTCGAGCTGCCTTGTACTTGGCCCCGCCGGCACAGGCAAAAGCACCTTCGCGCTACAGTTTGTGATGTCCGCCATCAAGCGAGGCGAGAGAGCAGCGGTGTTCGTCTTCGATGAGGAACTGGGTCTATTGTTCGCGCGAGCCAAGGCAATAGGCATTGATCTCGAAAAAATGCGTGGTGAAGGCAATCTTCATATTGAACAACTCGATGCTGCGGAACTGTCCCCGGGAGAGTTTGCGCATCGCGTGAGGGAACGCGTAGACAGCGCAGAGGCCAAAACCGTGGTGATCGACAGCTTGAATGGTTACCAGGCGTCGATGCCGGAAGAAAACGCCCTTGTCCTCCACATGCATGAGCTGCTGCAGTATCTCAACCGTCAGGGAGCGACGACAGTCCTGACTGTTGCGCAGCATGGTCTGGTCGGGGACATGAAGGCTCCGGTCGATGTTACCTACCTCGCTGATACTGTGGTCCTGCTCCGCTATTTCGAGGCGCGTGGGAGAGTGAGGAGAGCCGTCTCTGTCATCAAGAAGAGAACTGGCCACCATGAGGACACGATCAGGGAATTTCGAATATCCGACAAAGGGCTATTACTTGGCGAACCCCTCGACGAGTTCCAGGGAGTTTTGCGTGGAGTACCCAATTTCGTCGGCAAGATCGAACCCCTGTTGACCCCTAACCAAATGGGTGTCGATCATTCCTGACAACGACAGCAAATCGGCCCTCATATACGCACCAGTTGGTCGCGACGCGATGGTTGCTGCCTCCATTCTTACGGAAGCCGACATTGCCTCCAGGATATTTTCGGATCTCGAAAGCCTCTGCCACGCTCTCAAGGATCACGCGACATTCGTTGTGATCACCGAAGAAGCAATCGTTGGCGCAGATTTGAAGCCGCTTTCATCATGGGTGGAAAGTCAGGCCAGCTGGTCCGACTTGCCATTCGTTGTTCTGACGCATCGTGGCGGCGGACCGGAGCGCAACCCTGCGGCGGCACGATTGTCCGAAATTCTCCGCAACGTCACCTTCTTCGAACGTCCTTTTCACGCGACGAGTTTCGTAAGCGTTGCAAAAACCGCTCTCAGGGCAAGGGCTCGCCAATACGAAGCGCTGAACAGAATGGAAGAATTGAGCGAGGGGGAGCGGAGGCTTCAAACAGCACTTCGCGCCGGAAAGCTTGGTTCCTGGGAATATGATGTCACCGCCGGAGCGCTCTTCACATCAGATGTATGCAAGGCCGTGTTCGGGAGAAGTCCGGGCGATGGTTTTGAATTTGGTCATCTGGTCGACAGCATCCACTCCGATGATCGTGGGAGGATGCAAGCATCGATGCAAAATGCCATTTCGACTGGCCTAGACTTTGAAATCGAGTATCGAACGCTTTGGCCGGACTCAAGCGCGCATTGGGCGGAGTTCAGAGGAAGAGTTGTAAAAGACCGCGACGGCAATGTTTCACGCCTTGTCGGGGTCTCATCTGACATAACCGCGCGCAAGACAGCTGAAAAAGAGCTGATGGAATTGAATGGGACACTTGAGGAGCGCGTTGTCGAGCGCACATTGGAACTTAACAACGCGCACCAGTCGCTTCTCGACCAGGTAAAGCAACGGGAGGTCGCCGAGGAACACCTGAGGCAGGCCCAGAAAATGGAAGCGATAGGCCATCTTACCGGGGGCGTAGCGCATGATTTCAACAATCTGCTGATGGCAGTCCTTGGAAATCTCGATCTCCTGCGCAAGCATTTTGCCGACGACCCCAAGGCAGCGCGGTTGATCGACGGGGCATTGCAGGGCGCGCAACGAGGGGCAGCATTGACGCAAAGATTGCTCGCTTTTGCTCGACGCCAGGATCTTAAGGTTCAACCAGTCGATCTTGTAGAACTGGTGAAAGGGATGACTGATCTTCTATGGAGGTCGGTAGGATCCAAGATCCAGATCGACTACGACCTGCCTGCCGCTCTGCCGCCTGTGCTGGCAGATGCGAATCAAATTGAGCTGGCCCTGCTAAATCTTGTGGTCAATTCACGCGATGCAATGGCGAATGGCGGAGAAATCGCAATCGGCGTCAAGGAGGCGGAAATCGCTTCGGCTACAGGCGATCTGACCGCGGGAATATATGTCGTGCTCTCCGTTCACGACACTGGTCAAGGAATGTCGCCTGAGACACTAAAAAGGGCGATTGATCCGTTCTTCTCCACGAAGGAACTCGGAAAGGGCACTGGACTCGGACTTTCCATGATCCATGGTCTGGCAGTGCAGCTGCGTGGTGCACTTCGACTATCGAGTTCCACCGGGGCAGGAACAACAGCGGAGTTGTGGCTCCCCATGAGCACAAGTGTGAAAAATGATGTTGTTGCGGCCGATGACGCCGTTCCCGCGATCGTTGAGGCGAAGTTCCGGATATTGATGGTGGATGACGATGCGTTGATCGCGATGAGCACCGTGGATATGCTCGAGGACTTAGGGCACGAGGTGATTGAAGCACACTCCGGTTTGGATGCACTGGAAATCCTTAAAGGCGGGCAAGAGGTCGACCTTCTCATCACCGACTACTCGATGCCGAAAATGACCGGTGCCGAACTTGCCAAAGCTGTCCGAGTACTAAAGCCAGATCTGCCTATCCTTATTGCCACCGGCTATGCCGATTTGCCGCCGGGAGCGGATATCGACGTGCCTCGACTTGCCAAGCCATACAATCAAGCTGACTTGGCGGCCCACATAGCAAAAGCGTTGGTGCTCTGAAATTACAACCATCTGTGTTCTGATGGTCGGCCGTCACGAATAAAAGCTTCTGCTTCTGCGCATCGGGGACATTCAGCCGTTAATCCCGAGAGCGTGAAGTAGCTCACCAATGGCAACCGGCGCATCTCAGCAGCTACACTTTCTGCACTGGACGAGCGGAGACTTTGATCGCATAGTTTTTGACTTGGGAGATAGTCCGATGTCGAGCGACGGCTACAACCAATATTGCCCGGTGGCAAAAGCGTGCGAGGTATTGGAACCGCGTTGGACGCTTCTGCTCCTTTGCGAAATGTGGTCCGGGTCAACTCGTTTCAACGAAATTCGCCGAGGGGTTCCTGGCATGTCACCGTCCCTCATGTCAAAGCGGCTCAGGGAGATGGAGTCCAAGGGTCTCGTTGCCCGAACGGAGAATCCGTCGACGGGCGACATCAATTACACCACAACGACAATTGCGGACGAGCTTGAGCCGATCGTTTTGGAGCTCGGCAAATGGGCGCACCGGAATGTCGATGCGGAGGTGACGCTGGAAAACCTCGACGCGAAACTATTGATGTGGAACATGCGTCGCAAGATCAATATCAACGCCTTGCCCGCCAGACGCAGCGTCATCGAGTTCACATATCCGGAATTGCCAAAGGAAGAGCAAAACTTCTGGTTGATCGCGAAACCTGGAACGCCCGTTGACCTGTGCTCGCTCGATCCTGGTCACGATGTCGATCTCTTTGTCTCCGCTGATCTGAAAGCCATGACGTCGGCCTGGATCGGCTGTTCCACTTTGAGAGCGGAGATATCACGGGGAAAGATTTCCTTGATCGGCGATATGGCGATCGCTGCGTCCATCGACAGTTGGTTGGGGCGCAGCACGTTTGCCGAGTGCTGACCAAGGGCTTCCCAATTTGACCGCTCCATAATCTGTACCTGTATCGCTACAATTTCTGCACTGGCCTTAAAGTTCGTTTTGGCGAAGACTCCTTCATGCCAAAACCTTGATGCAACCGCAGCATCTGTCTTTGGACCGCTTCCGGTCAGGCTTCGGCACAAGATCAACAAAGAGAGATGATGCCTGGAGGCCTCGGAGCTTCCGCGCACCCATCCCGGCTATAAGGAGGAGATGTCATGAGTGACATTCAGTTCACACAACGAGAAGGCGGGTCAATCTCCATTTCGAGTGACTTTTTGACGGTATTGCGGACCGAACTTCGAGGAAGCTTGTGTTTGCCGGACGAAGTCGGCTACGACGATGCACGGACGATCTGGAACGCCATGATCGATAGGCGACCTGCTGCTGTCATACGCTGCCATGGCGCAAGCGACGTAATGCGGGCTGTTAACCTTGCTCGCGACAACCAGCTGCTCGTGTCAGTACGCGGTGGCGGTCACAACATTGCTGGCAACGCCGTCTGTGAGGGCGGCCTGCTGATCGACCTTTCACCGATGAGGTCGGTGCGGGTCGATCCAAGGACGCGCACCGCACGGGTGGAGCCGGGCGTGACGCTCGGAGAGTTCGACAAAGAAGCGCAGACGTTTGGCCTTGCCACGCCGCTCGGCATCAACTCGACCACGGGGGTGGCTGGGCTCGCGCTCGGCGGCGGCTTCGGGTGGCTCAGCCGCAAATTCGGTTTCACGGTGGACAACTTGATCTCGGCCGATGTGGTTACCGCGGTCGGCGAGCTTGTTCACGCCAGCGCATCGGAGAACCCGGACCTGTTTTGGGCCATTCGCGGCGGCGGCGGAAATTTCGGCGTGATCACGTCCTTCGAGTTCCAACTGCATTCAGTCGGCCCCGATCTGGTATCCGGACTGATCGTTCATCCTTTCGCCAATGCCCGTGAACTTCTTGCCGGGTATCGCGAGGTAGCGGCTACTATTCCCGACGATCTCACCATATGGGTGGTATTGCGGAAGGCACCACCTCTGCCGTTCCTTCCTGAGGATGTGCACGGCAAGGAAATCTTGGTGTTTGCCGTCTGTTATGCAGGGGAGCCGAGTAAAGCGGAAGAGGCACTTCGCCCGCTTCGCGCTCTTGGAGAACCCATCGCCGAGGTCATCGGCCTGCAACCCTATACTGCCTGGCAGACGGCGTTCGACCCACTGCTGACGCCGGGTGCATTCAACTATTGGAAGTCCCACAATTTTACAACTCTAAGCGACGGCCTGTTCGACACGCTGATCGACTATGTTGGCACACTGCCAACAGCGGAATGCGAGATTTTCATTGGCCAGCTCGGTGGTGCCAGCAGCCGCGTCGCTTCCGACGCAACCGCGTATCCGCATCGCGACGCACAATTCGTGATGAACGTTCATACGAGGTGGCTGGAGCGAGCCGAAGAGCAGATGGCCATCAAATGGGCTCGGGGGCTTTTTGCGGCGACAGCGCCGTACGCGACGGGCGGTGTCTACGTCAATTTTATGCCGGAGGATGAGAATGACAGAGTGGCGCAAGCCTATGGCCGCAACTTTGCACGGCTGGCGACGCTTAAGGCCAAATACGACCCGGACAACCTCTTTCGGCTCAACCAGAACGTCAGGCCCAAAGCGTAACGGTTAAGAAGGTGCGGTGACAAAGGCTATCCCGGACCATTGGTCGTCACGGCTCCGAACAAAAAGGAATTACATCGCAACGGGGCTCCATCTCACCGCTATGTCGCCGTACCAGATCGCAGAGATGGCCCCGTCGGGTTGCCGATCGGGGCGTCGCCGTCCAGGTTCTGTCACAGTTCGCCGTGAGCGCGGTTCCACGAGCCGGGGTCATGCTAGGGATGGTGCCATTCCCACAGCCCACATCGAAGAAGGGATGCGTTTGCTCGGCCTGTTTCGACGCCGAACCACAATGAGCCGAAATCTCGAGATCACGGCGCGGCGACGGTGAGGAGCTTCGCAATCTCGGCCGCGCTAAGCTCGGTTCCATGGTTGCTATTTCGCTCGACGATCGATGGCTCGATATAAAGAAGCGCGGGGACAGCGCACAACTTCATCCGGACGCAGTTTTCGCCCACAAGGTCATCAGCACGAGTGTGCTTACGGATTCACTTAAAGTGTGCCGCGGCGCACCGAATGGAAGGCGAGGGCCTTGCGGCGACCAGGTTGCAAGCCGGGTGACCGACCGCAAGCTTTGGCGCAAAACTTCCTATTGCCATGCGCGCGGCAGATTCATTTGCCGCAATATTGCTTCTGAAATTGCCAAGGCTCAAGGGGGGTACGTTGACCGTGGACTCATCAGTCACCTCCACGTGCTTCACGTTTCGCATGCCGATCAGTGTCTGATTATTGTAATGAGCTTTTCCCAAGTGAATGGCGAGAGCACACTCCCGCCTTTGCCGTATTCGTCTCTCATCCAACCTCGCGACGGAGCCATTCTGCTGTCCATTCGTGGGCGGAACGCAAATCATCTGAATTAGTCAGGTGACACGGGCCCTATCTGATGCCGACAGATAAAGTGTTTCGTCATCATCGCGCTGTCTACCGCCAAGAGCTGCAGCCACGCTTGCGATAAACGCCCCGAGCAGCAATGAGAACGCTGCCATGAACGCCGCCGCGGCTGCGGCCTTTCTTGCACTGTCTGCTGCCTCGGCTGCCGA
>NZ_JBFUMG010000209.1:0-7465 GCF_054049495.1 Phyllobacterium sp. P5_D12
GATCGCAGCACCGAGGGCATTGCCGGTCTCTCTCAACGTATCCTCTTGCATGTCACGCGCGGCCATTGCCAGTGCGGTGCCTTGGTCACTTACGATCTCTTTGGCTCGTTCGATTGCCCACAGTGCAAAGTCGTTCCGATTGTCGATTGTGACTGTGTCCATAGCAGTGCCTCCCCATGATTGCTGCGCTTCATTGCCCAATGCTATTGCGCGGGTCAACTGACAACTCTCTGGTGCGTTTAGGCTGTAGGCTGAGCGGACCGAATTGGACGAGCGTTATTATTGATATTGTTGCGATGGGGTTGACTAGCCTAATCGGACCAGATAGGCATGTACCAGCCTAAACGGACTTTGAGGGATATTGACCACCATGACAATGATTAGAACCTACCTTCGCGCTTCCACCAAGGAACAGGACGCTTCCCGCGCCCGTGCTGACCTAAAAGCCTTTGTTGACCAGCGTGGACTTAGGATTGCCGCTGAGTACTTAGAGAACGAGAGTGGCGCTTCGCTCCAGCGGCCTGAACTGTTCAAGCTCATTGAGCAAAGCTATGAGGGGGACATCCTCCTTATCGAACAGGTAGATCGCCTGTCTCGTCTCAATGATGCCGACTGGCAGACCCTGCGATCGCTTCTGGCAACCAAGAGGATCAAGGTGGTTGCGCTGGATTTGCCAACGTCTCACATGCTGGTCAATGCTGATGAGTTTACCGGACGGATGTTCGATGCGCTCAACACGATGATGCTCGACATGCTGGCAGCGATTGCGCGTAAGGAATACACCGACCGGAGAAGGCGACAGGCTCAGGGCATCGCCCATGTCATGGCAGACCCAGAGAAGAGGGCGGCCAAGTTCAGAGGCAAGCCTGAGGATGCCAAGCGCCACGACAGGATTACCAAGTTGCTGCAGGGCGGCATGAGTTGGTCCGATGTGATGGCTACGGTTGGCTGCAGCAGGACCACGGTGGCCAAGGTGGCCAAGCGGATAAGGGAATGATGGGATTACCCCTTCCCCTAGCTGAACATGCGGCAATCCAAGCGGTTGCCCTCTAGCAGTACGAATACCCACTCCACTAGCACGACATGCCTAAATCCAAGACCCACCCCTCTAGCACTATCGCTGAGGCAATACCCTGCCCCCTAGCATAATATTCCCCCCTAGTAACGACACGCTCAAATCCAAGACCTGTCCCCTTAGCACATACCGCTGAATGCAATACCCGGACCACTAGCAAGATATTCCCAAATCAACCGGGTGACCCCTAGCGATACATCACTCAGTTCAGGAGGTTGCCCCCTAGCAACGACACGCTCAAATCCAAGGGGTTCCCCTCTAGCACGTATTACTCAAATCCAAGCGACTAACATCGCCCCGCTCGTTCAGTACGAACGCTTAATTCAATAACCCCTTGCACCGAACAACCTCCAGGCCGGTCGCTCTAACACGACATGATGAAGGCAAAGTCCAATAGGGTGACCACTAGCACAACTGGTCATTCGGTTGTCCTCTAGCACTTAACGCACCGCGCAATCGAATACCCGGACCCCTAGCACCGCAGATGGTTACCGAAAGTGCCTACGTTAGGGACACTCCTAGCACGACACCCGAAATCCAAGACAAGTACCTCTAGCACGACACGCCAAATTCAAGAGGTTGCCAACACACACAGATGGCTTCACTGAGCCCCTCT
This sequence comes from Phyllobacterium sp. P5_D12, assembly GCF_054049495.1. Taxonomy (NCBI): domain Bacteria; kingdom Pseudomonadati; phylum Pseudomonadota; class Alphaproteobacteria; order Hyphomicrobiales; family Phyllobacteriaceae; genus Phyllobacterium; species Phyllobacterium sp. P5_D12. The sequence continues at coordinate 1,692 of NZ_JBFUMG010000209.1, forward strand.
ATCAGGCCCATCCGATAAGTAATGCCCGTCAAAATCCATTGGCGTGTTTCTCCTTATCGGTGCCACCGGGGTATGAGCAGATATGCTCATCGACCCCAGACAAGCATTAACAACATAGGAGAGACAATGATGCTCGCAGGAGCTACGCTTGAACCGTAATATCGCATCGATCACGCAAGACGCTAACGGCGTTCATAGGATCGTAAATAAGCACGACCTCCGAGGGCTGACCCTTGGGGAACTACTGGACATGAATAGACCACCCAGAGAGTTCGCTATCAATCCATGGTTGAAGACCGGGGAAAGCGGGTTGATTTGGGCGGCATCCGGCGTTGGTAAGACGTGGTTCACACTGACCCTGGCCTTGGCGATGGCTGGAGGTGGCACCGTAGCAGACTGGAAGGTCGAGAGGCCCCGAAAGGTTCTTATCGTTGATGGCGAGATGAACACAGGCGACCTTGGTGACCGATTGGCCTCGCTGGTTATCTCTGGTGCCGTAGGTGGTCTAGACGTGGCCAAGGCTCGGGAGAACATCTTCGTTATGCCGAGGCAGTACCAGATACCGCACACCGAGTTCTATGACATCACAGACCCAGATGCGCAGAGCCGCATATTGAGCCGTATGGATGCGTTCGGCGCAGACGTGGTCATTATCGACAACCTGACTACATGTGCCGATGGTCTATCTGATGAGAATGACGCAGCGGCGTTCCGTTCTGTCATGGCGTTCCTTCTGCTGATGAAGCAGGCCGGGAAGACTGCACTACTGGTTCACCATGCCAACAAGGCCGGGACCGATGCACGTGGTTCGACAGCCTTGGAGACAACCTTTGAGGTGAAGGTGGGACTTCGGAAGGCACCGGAGGCTGAACCCGGGAAAGCTTCGTTCACCTTGGACTTCGGGAAGTTTCGAGGGAAGGGTAACGCCTCCATCGGGAAGCAGAAGTGGACATTAGAAGCCGCTGGTTGGACCGTGGAGATGGACGAAAGTGCCGAGAGGCAGCGTTACGTGGCTTTGGTTCAATCGCTCAAGTTCACGTCTCAAGCTGACCTTGCCAAGCACCTTGGTGTGAACAAGATGGCCGTATCGAGGATGATCAAGAGAGCCGTGGCGCACGGCGAGATTACCGACAGCGAATGGAAGAGAGCATTCGAGACCGCAGCAACTTTGAAGGTGATGGACACCAGCGGCTTTGAAGACGAAACCGACGCGGACCCAGCCGTGGCTAATGCGGACTTCTGATGACCGATGTTGAACGTCGGGGAGGGCTCTAGCCCCTCCGTAGGGCCGTATCCGTAACAGGTATCCTTATCCTACTAGGTTCTGTTACGTGTTACGCCTGCAATTTCAATGACTTACAGAGGCCGAAATGGGCCTTGTAACAGTGACCGTAACAAACAAGGGCTCCGGTAACACGGGGTTTTTCTATTTCAGAAGGAGAATGGGCATAAATGAGAGCAGACATTCGTAACGGGAAGGACGCAACGATCCGCAGAACACAACCCAATTGGCTGGTCGAGTGCATCAAACTCGGTATCCCGCTAATGGCATTGCCAACACCACCGGCAGCAGACGCAACCTTTGCCGACAAGTCCCGCTACACATGGGCACTTCGGAAGCTATGGGAACAGCGTACGGGTCGTCAAATCGAACGACTGACACCTCAAGGCTATAACGAGAAGATGCTGGAAAAACGGAAGAAACAGCGTCGCCGCTAAAGCCACCTGAACCATCCTTGGACCGCTTTGTAAGATAACCGGAGGGGCGTTTCTGTTGGGAGGTATGGTTGGTCATATTTCCCACGGAAAGCGCTCAAACCCCACTACCAAGACACAGGAAACACTATTGCGCATTGAACTACACGGAAGCAATTCCGCGACTGCAACACTTGAAGGCGTCACCCTTGAACATGACACAGCTAATAAGCCGGGACGTGGCCGGTATAAAGACCCAGTTCCGATGCTTTGCCGTAATCTAATAGGCCGGGGCTTTGATCCGAATGATTTGGTTCACGTGACCCGCAACGGTAGGCCGGTATGGAAAGTCGATAGGACTGCGGCGGCATGGGCTGGAATTGACATCTATGACGGGCAGGAACGATTGAAGACCGTCAAGTACGTTCCGTTTACAAGCTGGTGCCAAACCCTTCGGAGAGCGACGTAGTGAAGACCGTCAACTTAGGGGCGGATTGCCCGACCCGCTAAGAAGCGGCGCTAACCCTATTCATCTATGTGAGCCTGCCACCTCTATCAGCAAGACTTCCGCCTGCGCCAAAACCGTTTGCACCGCAGCTAGTTCAAGGTCTGGCGGATACCCGTATTGCTTAAGAATGCGTTTGACCAAACGCCTCATCTGCGCCCGTGTACTTTGCTTATGATGCCAGTCCACGGTCGCGGAGGCTTTCATCTTCTCGACTAGCTCGTGAGCGATGATACGCAGTTGCTCACTGCCCATCGCTTCGACAGCACTCTCGTTTTCTGCTAGCGCGTCGTAGAAGGCTAATTCTTCTGGTGAARGCCCCTGCTCCTCACCCCGCGCAATTGAGGCCTTTATATCGCGTGCCATGTCGATCATAAGCTGGATCATTTCGACAGTGGAAATGGCGTTGGAGTGATAGCGTGCTACCGCTTCCTCCAGACGTTGCGAGAATGATCTAGCTTCAACAACATTTGACCGTGATCGGCTTTTGATCTCTCCGCTGAGCAGTTTCCGCAAAGCTTCCAGCGCAAGGTTTTTCTTCTCCATCTGCTGTATTTCAGCCAGAAATTCCTCGGAGAGGATCGACAGATCAGGAGTGGTTATGCCTGCGGCCTTAAGTACATCAACGATTTCGGCGCTAGCAACCGCCCGATTAAGAAGCTGCTCGACTGCAAGAGATTTTGCCCGCTCCGACATTTTGCCCGTGGCCGTTGTCTTAACGAGTGCCGCGCGAACCGCTTGAAAGAAGCCGACCTCGTCACGGATCATTGCAGCTTCATCGCTTGCAGAGGCCAGCGCATAGGCCTTGCTCAATTGTAGAACGGCATCTTGATAGCGACGATGAGCCTTTTTCTTGTTCTCGTCACCTTCGACCTTGGCAGCCTGTTCCTGTTGCCATTTCAATATCCAGTCGATTGCATCGCCGAGAGCCGCGAGACGTTCACGCGGCTGACCAACAATCCCCCGGCTGTAATCATGTCCATGGAACATTCCACGCACAATCTCATATTTCTCCATGAGGAGTGCTACAGCGTCTTCCTCGTCGATCCCAGTCTTGTCGCGGTCAGACTGCGTGTATTGCCCCAACGCATTTTTCAAGTTCTGAGCAATGCCAATATAATCGACAATTAGACCACCTGGCTTGTCCCTGAACACTCGGTTGACGCGAGCGATTGCCTGCATCAGTCCATGGCCCCGCATAGGTTTGTCTACGTACATAGTGTGCATGCATGGCGCATCGAAGCCCGTCAGCCACATATCGCGCACTATCACGAGTTTCAGTGCGTCGTTAACGTCTCTGGCACGTTTGGCGAGATCATCGCGCCGTCTCTTATTGCCGATATGTTGTTGCCATTCGAGGGGGTCGGAGGCCGATCCGGTCATGACGATCTTTATTGCACCCTTGTTGTCCTCGTCAGAATGCCAGTCAGGCCGGAGCTGCACGATCTGATCATAAAGGTTCACGCAAATCCGACGGCTCATGCAAACCGCCATAGCTTTACCGGGCATACCCTCGATCCGCGCTTCAAGATGGGTCACCAAATCAGCAGCGATCTGGGATAGGCGTTTATCGGCACCCACCAGCCGTTCAACCGTCGTCCACTTCGCCTTCTGTTTTTCCTGTTCGCTCAGTGTATCGTCTTCAAGGATGGCTTCAATCTCCGCGTCGATACGTGGCTTCTCGTCCTCGTCCAACTCAATGCGTGCAAGGCGGCTCTCGTAATAGATAGGGACCGTTGCTCCGTCCTCTACTGCACGGCTGATGTCGTAAACATCAATGTACTCGCCGAATATGGCAGGGGTATTCACGTCCTCGGCTTCAATAGGGGTTCCGGTGAAACCGACGAAAGACGCGTTAGGCAGACCTTCGCGGATATAATGCGCGTAGCCATATCGCCGCTTGCCGGTAACCTTGTCTAGCTTGGCATCGAAACCGTATTGGCTGCGGTGAGCCTCGTCGGCCATCACGATAACATTGCGTCGCTCGGTCAGCATCGGGAAATGCTCTTCACCCGCTTCCGGTGAGAACTTCTGCACCGTGGTAAAGATCACACCACCTGAAGCACGATTGAGCAAACGGCGAAGATCGTCCCTGCTATTAGCCTGCTCGGGTGTCTGACGGATCAAGTCACGGCACAGACTAAAGGTGTTGAACAACTGATCATCCAGATCATTGCGGTCAGTGAGCACGACCAACGTCGGGTTTTCCAATTCCCTTGAGCGGACGATCAGGCCACCAAAGAACGCCATGAGCAGGCTTTTGCCTGAGCCCTGAGTGTGCCAGATTACGCCGATCTTACGGTCACCATCGGGCCGTGCCGCTTCAATGGCACTTGACAGAGCCTTTCGGGCTCCATGGAACTGGTGATAGCCTGCAATGATCTTGAAAGGACCATCGCCCTTATCGCCAAACACAATGAAATCGCGGATCAGGGAAAGAAAGCGTTCCTTGTCGAACACTCCGCGTAGCAGCGTTTCCATCTCTCGGGGACCATGCGGAGTGAAATCATCTTCAGCGCCCGTCACTGTGCGCCACGGCATGAAACGTTCCTCATCAGCTGTAAGCGATCCGATCCGTGCAAGCATTCCGTCTGAAGCTATCTGGACGGCATTGGTGCGAAAGAGCGAGGGTATTTGAGCCTTGTAGGTGCGAAGCTGGTTGAACGCTGCCGATATAGTTGCACGCTCCCCACCAGCATTCTTGAGCTCGATAATMGCCAAGGGAAGTCCATTCACAAATACCATGATGTCTGGCCGTCGATTGTGATGTCCTTCAACCACAGTGAACTGGTTTGTCACGAGCCAGTCATTGTTGTCTGGATCGCTATAATCGATTAGCCAAACCTTATCACCTTTGATTTCGCCGCCACCCGTCGCAAACTCGACGTCAACACCATCTGTCAGCAGCCGATGAATGCGGCGGTTTTCTTCAACAAGTGAGGGCGTTTCTGTAACAAACACCTGCTTGATGGCTCCAGCGCGGGCATCAGGAGGAATGGCGGGATTAAGACGTTCAACGGCAGCGGCAAGCCGGTCGAGCAAGATGACATCGGCATAGGCGGTACGCCCAGGCGTAGTCCCATCGGGGGCAATTTCTGAGGCGCTGGCATAAGAGTAACCAAGCTCGGAAAAAATGCCGAGGGCGGCTTGCTCCACGATGTCTTCCGTAATGCTCATGCCCCGCGTCCCACATTCAACTATTCGGTATGGATTATCCGTGTATCACAACATGCGCGATCAGGAGCTTTTCCCGGCTGACACACTCGTTATCGCAGCGATGATCGCTCGGACTTGACTTAGACCGTCTGGTGTAAATCTCGCGAGGTCAGCGTTGGCCAGTTGGTTCATGGTTTTCAGAGCACTGTGACGGCCGTACTCCACCTCGCCATGCTCGTTCCTTGACGTCCACAATGCCGAGGCATAATAGGGTTCCCAAGGTACATCGTTGACAAAGGAAGCAACCTTTAAGGGACACCATATGTGTGGGGGGCCTTTCGCCCCTTTTTCGAACATGACCTCTACTGAATACCCGCCAACTGCTGAGATCGTGTACCGATTAGCTTTGTTTTCTTGA
>NZ_JBFUMG010000210.1:0-7462 GCF_054049495.1 Phyllobacterium sp. P5_D12
ATCCATTGATGCACGCGCAACATCCTGGCGAAGGTTTTCCAATCGGTCTTCGGCGCTTCAAACAATTTCGCAGAATGTGTACGCTGCCATTTCTCTGCGGCCCGATCCGGTGCCACAACGACCGCTTCGCTTGCTGCATTGAACACCGGAACGTCTGCTCGGCTGTTCCCCGCGTAGGCAAACTTGACGTCACCGAAAGTCTCGAGCAGAAATTTGGTCTTGTGAATGGACGTCAGGTTGCGCGTTTCATCTGTCGCATAGACAGCATCGAAAAAACCCAGATATGCGGCAATACTCTCGGCAAACTTGCGCGCCGCGCCAGTCGCAAGCACCAGCCTTCGACCCTTGCGGTGCTCCTCGCGCAGGTAAGCGACGAACTCCCCCCGGTAAGGGAGTATTGCGGGGTCAATCGCGACGCGAAGCGATATCTGATGTTTGAGATGACCTTTTCCCTTTAAAGCCCAAAGGGGCAGAAGAAAGAGATACAGCATGTTCTGTTTGAGCAGTTGAAACGTACTTTCCCATAGAAGATCAGTGGCTATAAGCGTGCCGTCGAGATCTACTACGAGGTCAACTGTCTTGTTGTCAGAACGAGCATCCACCACAACATGTCCCTGAAATCATGCGCCTATTCAAGCTGGCAAGAATATTGCCTATCAGTCGATGACTTATCGGGAAAGTAAAAATGAAAAGTGAAGTTGATTCGGCCGCGCGAAAGATAATCTGAAAAGTAGTACCAACAGTGAATGAAGCATTAAAAAACCGGCCGAAAATTGATTCCAGCCGGTTCGTAAACTTCGTGTGTAATGCTGCAAATCGCTTAGCTTACTTGATAGAAACCTTACCGCCCTTGATTTCAACGGTCTCACTGCCTTTCAAGGCTTCGCGGTCGCCATTCGGAAAAGTAACGAAGCAACCGCCATTGCAGAACTCGACGGTTTCGCCGGCACCGACCTGCAGTTCGGTTTTGCTCGAGCCCTCAGTAACAACGATAGTCTGGGCGCTGGCCTCATCGTTCTTGACGCTGGCGGCAAATGCTGATCCCGCTGAAACGGCAGACAAAAAAACGGCAACAACAAACTTGTTCATTTCTCTACGGTGCTTCCACCGCCTCTGTTACGGAACCCCAACGGGCTCCTCGACAACAGTTATAACGGGATCAAGTTGAACGGCAACTGAACGGCCGAGGGTTTTTCAAGTTGGGCGACCCCGTAACCATCGTTGAACCGTTTTCGATTGTGGATATGCCCAATGATCCAGACGATCTGGACGCAACAACTCAACCGCCTAAACCAGTCGGCGGAACGACATTCCTTGACGTTATGGTTACGATGCGGATGATAATTTGACGGTAGTCTTACTATAATGAAGAATATAATCGGGGCGTGAAGTATTTTTTTTTWATGTGCATGCCAACGTTTATATTCCGGTCGTCAACCTTGACCAGTCGCGACACATTCTGTTGATTGGTCCTTGAAGCAAACTACTCGCGAGTCACTCGTTTCGCCATCGAGACAAATGAGATCATGATAATCAAATGCCCCTATTGCGGACCTCGGGATGTCATCGAGTTCACCTATCAAGGCGATGCAACGCGTAAACGACCAGATCCGGCATCCATCGATCAGAACGCGTGGAATTCGTACGTCTTTGATCGCACCAACCCCAGCGGTCCCCATCGAGAGTTCTGGCTTCATACGGGAGGTTGCCGCCAGCATCTCCTTGTCACGCGGGATATGGCAACTCACACGATTTCGTCGGCGGTATTTGCGCGCGACACCGTGAGTGGTGGCCGTTCATGACAAGTTCGCGGCTATCGAAGGGTGGACGTATCGACCGCTCGAAATCCATCCGATTCACGTTTGACGGAAAGGCCCATAGCGGGCATCCGGGAGACACGCTCGCTTCCGCGCTCCTTGGCAATGGCATTACGCTTTTCGGACGCTCGTTCAAATATCATCGCCCGCGCGGTGTGTTCGCCGCCGGTAGCGATGAGCCCAACGCCCTCGTCACAGTTCTTTCCGGTGATGTACGCGAACCGAACGTTCGGGCTACGGAACTTGAGATTTTTGACGGTCTTGTCATCCAAAGTCAAAATCGCTTTCCGTCGTTGGAACACGATTTCATGGCCATCAACCAATTGGCTGGCCCCCTGTTCTCGGCAGGATTTTATTACAAGACATTCATGGGACCGGCGATCGGCCCACTGAAAGGCACACGCTTCTGGATGTTCTGCGAGAAGTTCATCCGCCGCGCAGCCGGACTTGGCAAAGCAGGCACGGCCCCCGATCCAGACCGTTACGAGCGCATGAACGCCWTTTGCGACGTCCTTGTCGTCGGCAGTGGTCCTGCCGGCCTGATTGCTGCGGAAGCGGCTGCCGCAACGGGCGCGCGCGTCATCATCGCGGAGGAACGCCCGCTGCCCGGCGGTTCACTGCTTGGCTCCGGTGAAATGATCGATGGACGCAACCCTGCCGTTTGGGCTCGCGAAAAGGCTGACGCTTTGGCGAATCTACCAAATGTCCGGTTTCTGACCAGGACATCCGTCTGGGGTTATTATGATGGCAATGTTCTCTCAGCCGTCGAACATGTTTCCGATTACAAGCCGAACCGGACGAAGGGCCTGCCACGCCAGCGTCATTGGGTAGTTCGCTCCGGCAAGGTGATTCTGGCGACTGGCGCATTCGAGCGGCCGATCGTTTTTCCCGGCAATGACTGTCCAGGTGTTATGCTCGCCGATGCGCTGCGCCGCTATGCGGTCGAATTCGGCGTTGCGGCCGGAAACAATGTCACCCTCTTCACCAACAATGACAGCGCTTATGATGCGGCCCGAACGCTCTCGATTGCCGGTGTCAATGTGAGCGCGATCATCGATGTTCGCGCTGACGTATCCGGCACGTGCAGGGATATCGCGAGTGTAGCCAGCGCCGAGCTGTTGCTCGGTTATGCAGTTACGGCGACCCATGCTGGCAAGACGCTGAGTTCGATCTCGGTACAGCATTTCAACGCGGAGACCGGCCGCGTTTCAGGCGCGCCCCGCGAAATCAAGACCGATTGTCTTGGCGTTTCGGGTGGCTGGTCGCCCGCCATCCACCTTGCAAGTCAGGCAGGCGGCAAGCCTGAATGGGACGAGGATCTTCAGGCTTTCCTGCCGCCGGAGCCAAACCAGAACTGGGTGATGACTGGTTCCGCAGCCGGTTACATGGATACGATCAGCGTCATGTCCGACGCGGCAACCAAGGGTTCCGCCAAGAGCAGGCTCATCCTTCCGCCGGTAGAAGCGCCAATGCTGGATTCGTCTCCTGCACCCGTGTTTGAAATCGAACCCGCGGTTAAATCCCAGAAAGCCTTCGTCGATTTTCAGCATGACGTCACGGCCGACGATATTCGCCTCGCCTACCGCGAAGGTTTTCACTCGGTCGAGCATCTGAAGCGCTACACCACGCTTGGGATGGCGACCGATCAGGGCAAGACCTCCAATGTTCCCGGCCTTGCCATCATGGCCGACGTGCGCGGCATCTCGATTCCCGAAGCGGGTACAACACGGTTCCGTCCGCCATTCACACCGGTTTCGCTAGGTACTTTGGCTGGCGAAAGATACGGAGACTTGCGTCCGCATCGACTGACACCCATGCACGATTGGCATCTGGCAAACGGTGCGAAAACCTATGAAGCGGGTCTCTGGCATCGCCCGATGATTTATTCCAGCCACGGCGAAACAATCGAACAGGCATATATTCGCGAGGCGCGGGCAGTTCGTGAGAGTGTCGGCATCGTCGATGTTTCAACCCTTGGCAAAATCGATATACAAGGTCCCGATGCAGCGGAACTCCTTGACCGCGTTTACACCAATATGTTTTCCACCCAGCCGGTAGGCAAGGCGCGTTATGGTCTAATGCTGCGTGAAGATGGAATTGCCTTCGACGACGGCACAACCTGGCGCCTTGGCGAAACACAGTTCCTGATGACGACGACGACCGCCAACGCCGGCCCTGTCATGCAGCATCTGGAATATTATCTCGACTGTATTTGGCCGGAGTTGCGCGTCCACCTGACCTCGGTCACCGACGTATGGGCGGGTTCGGCCATCTCTGGTCCAAAGTCGCGCGCTGTACTTGAGTCCTGCGTGACTGGATCAAAAGTTGATAATGACAGCCTGCCCTTCATGGGTATCGTTCATGGCAAAATCGACGATGTTCCAGTCATGATCTGCCGCCTGTCTTTCTCGGGTGAGCTTGCCTACGAAGTTTATTGCGGCTCCGGATACGGGATACGCGTCTGGGAAGCGCTTCTCGCTGCCGGCAAGCCCTTTGACATCATCTCCTACGGACTTGAAGCCCTCGGGACGCTGCGTATCGAAAAAGGTCATGTCACCGGTGCTGAAATTGACGGCAGAACCACGGCACATGACCTGCATCTCGACTGGATGCTGTCGAAGAAGAAGCCATATATCGGCTCCGCCATGATCAATCRTGAAGGGCTCAAGGATGAAAAGCGCTTGTCGCTCGTGGGTTTGATTTCGCTCGACAATCAATCGATCAATGGGGGCAGCCACATCGTAACCGACCCTAACCCGCGCGAACCCGCCGACAGTTTTGGTCACGTCACGGCGGCCTGTTACTCACCGGCGCTTGGCAAATATATCGCACTCGCACTGGTCAAGCACGGGACGTCAATGATCGGCAATCGCGCCTTTGCAACGGACCTGCTCCGCGACAAACATTGCGCAGTAGAGATCGTCAGTCATCACATGTTCGATCCAAAAGGAAGCCGGATGCATGGCTGAATCTCAATCTCCACTCGGCAGAACTTTCATTCCGGGCGATCACGGCAATTCCGCTGCCGGTGTTGGTGTCACACTGCGCGAGCGAAAAAACCTCTCGATCATTCAGGTCACAGCATGGCCGGATACGATACCCATCGTGCTGACCGCAATCGGCAGTGCAACGGGTCTTGTTCTTCAGAATAAGCCGGGTCTCGGCCGCGTTGCAGGCGAAAAATCTGTCTTTGGCTTTGCGCCCGGTCGTTATTTCGTCGTTAGCGCAACACCTGATCTCGAATCCCGGTTGCGCTCCGCCATCTCTCCGGAACTCGGGACGATGGTTGACCTCACCCATGGCCGCACCGTCATTCGGATCAGCGGACCGCGCTCCGAATGGATATTATCGAAACTCTTCGCCATCGACTTTTCCGAGCATGCCTTCCCCATCGCCTACGGACGTGCCGCGCTGCATCACGACATTCATGCCAACATACAGCGGATCGATGACGAGACTTTCGATCTCTACGTGTTCCGCACCTTTGCCCGCTCGTTTTGGCAGACGTTGGGACATGCGGCGGAGGAAGTCGGCTACCGCGTGGAATAGCCTATTTGGTGGAATAGCCTATTTGAATGCAAACAGGTCTTCGTCCGGATCGCCCGTCCGGGTTATTAGCCCTCGAACGAGTTGCGCCGCGACCATGGAAAACGTGATCCCATTCCCGCCATATCCGAGGACGGCAAAGCATCGATCCAATTTTGGGATGGCGCCAATTGTTGGCAAACCCGTTGTGCTCGAGCCAAAGCTTCCAGTCCAGGCGTAGTCTGCTTCAGCGGTAACCTGGGGAAACAACTTCTTGAGCTTTGCGAGAATTGCCTTGGTCTTAGCTGGCAATTTCGCGTCGCGCTTTTCCTCGTCCTCGAATTCCTCATCCTCGCCACCGACGATAATCCGCCCGTCTTGAGTCGTGCGCATATAGAGATAAGGGTCCGAGGCTTCCCAGATCAGGCACTGTTCGGGCCATAGTTTTTGCTTCTGGGGCGGTGTCGCAAGTGCCCAGGTAGAAATGATCTGGTGTCCTTTCTGCGGCACTTGCTCGGGTATTTCATAACCCGTTGTGGAAACCAGATATTTGCAGCGTATTTTTCGCCCCTCCTTTGTTGCCGCAATTACGTCGCGCGAACGTGGTTCGACCGACACGATTTCAACCGGCGCGAAGATTTTGGCGCCACGCGAGATTGCAACGTTCAGATAACCAAGCGCCAGTTTGCGCGGATTGGCTTCAATATTGTCAAAACTCATCAATGCCGCCGGGCGATCGATGTGAAACCTGGCCTTTAGTTCGTCCCGGTTCAAAAATTTTGTTTCAAAGCCCGCTCGGCGACGAGCCAATAGCTCTTTCTGCAAGCCCTTCTCGTCGAGAAGATCGCCCGCAAGGTAAAGCGAATCCCTGTCCTGCATTTCGCAGTTTATTCCAAGCTCACGGGTTCTTTCGCGTAGTGCATCGACCGCAAGTTTTGATCGCCGCCAAGCACGCTCGGCATCGTTGCGACCCATTTGTTGCGCAAGGTGATGCAGAGGTGTGTCAATTTCGAATTGCAGCAGTGCGGTGCTTGCTGGCGTTGAGCCGGTTACGGGCTTTCGTCTGTCAAAAATGGCAACCGAATACCCGGCTTCACTCAAGCTGTCGGCCATGAGAGCGCCACTAATGCCGGCGCCAACAATCGCGATATCTATTGTTATATCGTCAAGTAGCATGTTGAACTCAGCTCCGGTGGCCCTTCGGCCAAGCCAGATGGGCTGGCCGGTTCGCAAATTCCTGTGCTGTGTTGTCATGAAGGGTCCCGGAGACGAGGCATTGATCGAGCCGAACGGCCGAATGCGTTCTTTGGTTCCCTGCGTTGTCAGTTCGGCAAAGTGCTCTTGGCTGCGACACCGGCGATGTAAACCTCGGCGATTGTTCGATCATCCCCCATGGTCTGCATCAGCATGAGCTCTTCCACCAGTGTTTCGACCGTATCCATGCGAATGCGCATTGCGGGCGTGGCGCGCGCATTTAGAACGATGCAGTCAGCCTCCGCACCTGCCACGAACGAGCCGATAATACCCTCCAGCGCAAGAGCCCGCGCGTTGCCCAGGGTTGCCTGGTAAARAGACCGGAGTGGATGGTAACGCTGGCCCTGGATGTTGAGAATTTTATAGCCCTCATCCAGCGTTCTCAGCATGGAATAAGATGTGCCGCCGCCAATATCCGTCGCAATAGCGTTGCGAATATTTGACGCCAGAATGCGCGCCAGATCAAACAAGCCGCTTCCTATGAACAAATTTGACGTCGGGCAGAAAACAGCAATCGATCCACTGTTGGCAATCGTACTCACTTCGGCATCGCTCAAATGGATGCAATGGCCGAGCAGCGTCTTTGGCCCCAGCAGTCCGTAGTGCTCATAAACATTCGTGTAGTCCCTGCTCCAGGGGAACAGTTCGGCAACGAAGGCAATCTCTGCAGTGTTCTCGCAAAGATGCGTCTGCACATGCAAATCCGGAAATTCGCGCACCAGCGTGCCGCTCATCTCGAGTTGCTCTGGAGATGAGGTCGGAGCAAAACGCGGCGTGATTGCGTAGAGTTGACGCCCTTTGCCGTGCCAGTCCGCGATAAGCGCCTTGCTATCGTCATATCCGGATTGTGGCGTATCGAGTAGACC
>NZ_JBFUMG010000211.1:0-7427 GCF_054049495.1 Phyllobacterium sp. P5_D12
TATTTTTAGCGCCACGATGGTCAAACATGGCAAACCCGCACCGGATCTTTTTCTATTGGCTGCGAAAACGATGAAGGTCGAGCCGAAGGACTGCCTCGTGATTGAGGATAGCCCGGCCGGGATCGAAGCGGCCAAGAGTGCCGGCATGCGGGTCTTTGCTTTCACAGGCGGTACGCATTCGCGCGGCGGACGGCTCGAGGCTGCACTTGCGTCCCGCAAGCCAGACCGTATATTCAGCGACATGTTGGAGTTGCCGGGCTTGCTCACGCAGGAAGCCACACCGAAAGTTCGTTGATGCCGGAATATGTCTGCGCTGTAGATGTCGGGACAGGTAGCGCGCGTGCGGGTATTCTCGATGCCAGTGGAAAACTCCTTGGTCGCGTCGAACATCCAATCCTGATGAACCAGCCGCTTACGGGTCATGCGGAGCATGATTCGGAAGACATATGGAAATCCGTCTGCGTCGCCGTACAGGGCGCTGTTGCCGCGTCCAGAGTCGATCCCTCCCATGTCGTTGGCATAAGTTTTGACGCTACCTGTTCTCTCGTCGTTCGAGATGAAGAAGGCAGTCAACTGACCGTCTCGACGTCCGGCGAGAAACGTTGGGATACAATCGTGTGGCTCGATCACCGCGCGTTGGATGAGGCGGATGAATGCACGGCGACCGGTCACAAAGTGCTGAGCTATCTCGGCGGCGTCATGTCGCCGGAAATGCAGACGCCGAAGCTGATGTGGCTGAAACGCCATCTGCCGGAGACATGGAACAAAGCCGGCTATTTCTTCGACCTTGCCGATTATCTGAGCTGGAAAGCATCAGGTTCGCTGGCCCGTTCGCAATGCACCCTGACTTGCAAATGGACTTACCTTGCGCATGAGCTGGAGGGCTGGCAGCCGGATTATCTTGAAACCATCGGCCTGGAGGATCTGGTTGAGCGCGGCAATCTGCCCGAGCGTGCCAGTCCCATGGGGGCAGATGTCGGGCGGTTGACGCCCGAAGCTGCCAAGGCTCTCGGGCTGACCACGTCCTGTCACGTTGGGGCGGGGTTGATCGATGCTTATGCCGGTGCACTCGGCGTACTCGGCGGCTTTGCCGGCGATCTGTCACAAATCGATCGCCACCTCGCGCTGATCGCTGGTACATCGAGCTGCCTTATGGCGCTATCCCAGGAGCCGATTTCATTCAGTGGGGGCTGGGGCCCGTATTATGGCGTTGCCCTGCCGGATTGCTGGCTCAGCGAAGGCGGCCAGTCCGTTACCGGAGCATTGCTGGACCATATCACCCGCTGGCATGGAGCCGTCGGCGATCCGAATGCTGCCGTACACAAGAAAATCACCGAGCGGATCATGGAACTGCGCGAAAGGGAAGGGCCGGATCTCGCCAGCCGCCTGCACGTTCTTCCGGATTTTCATGGTAACCGCTCACCGCTCGCCGATCCACACGCCGTAGGAGTAATCAGTGGTCTGACACTGGACGCATCGTTCGATAGCCTTTGTCGCCTCTACTGGCGCACCTGTGTCGGGATCGCGCTGGGTGTCCGGCACATCCTCGATGCGCTCAACGACAAGGGCTATGCCATCGACACGATGCACGTGACAGGTGGCCATACCAAAAGCCCCTTGCTGATGGAGCTTTATGCGGACGCTACCGGCTGCACGGTCATCACGTCGGCGGCCGAAGATGCCGTACTGCTCGGCACGGCCATGGTCGCTGCGACGGCAGCCGGCCTCTATCCCGACCTGCCTTCCGCCTGCATGGCCATGAAACAGGGGGGCCGGCCACGCCAAGCTGACCCGGCCGCGCGGGATCGCCTCGACAGGGATTACCGCATTTTCCTTGAGATGCATGCCCAGCGCAAAGTGCTGGATACGCTGCAGTAACGAAAATTGTGGAATGCAGTGTGCCGGCCTGACCCTCCCCCCCTGTGGGGAGGGACGGAGCGAAGCGACGGGGAGGGGCCTCTAGTTCTATTTAAGCGACCCCTCCCGGCTGCTGCGCAGCCACCCTCCCCACAAGGGGGAGGGTTTGGCGGCTGATCCTAATGCGCCTCATCCCAATTATGCGCCGCGCGCGCATCGACATGCAGCGGCACTGACAGAGACACCGCGGGCATGGCAGCATTTTCCATGACATGACGAATGACCGGAATAGTCGCCTCGACCTCCTCGTCGACAGTCTCGAAGATCAATTCGTCATGCACTTGCAGCAGCATGCGAGCCGAGAGCTTGGCTTCATCCAAGGCAGATTCCATGCGCACCATGGCGCGGCGAATGATATCGGCCGCTGAGCCCTGGATCGGCGCGTTGATCGCGGCCCGCTCGTTGAACGCCCTATGTGTCGGGTTGGACGACCGTATTTCCGGATAGTGCGCGCGCCGGCCGAAGATCGTCTCGACATAGCCATGCTGGCGGGCGAATGCTTTCGTCGCTTCCATGTAATCCTTGATCCCCGGGAAACGATCGAAATAAGTGCGGATATATTGGCCGGCCTCCTCGCGCGGAATGGACAGCTGATTGGCGAGGCCGAATGCCGAAATGCCGTAGATGATGCCGAAGTTGATCGCCTTGGCGCGGCGCCGAACCTCCGAAGGCATATCCTTCACCGGCACGCCGAACATTTCGGAGGCAGTCATGGCGTGAATGTCGATGCCATCGGCAAAAGCCTGCGTCAGTTGCGGAATTTCGGCGACATGCGCCAGCACGCGCAATTCGATCTGGCTGTAGTCGGCGGAAATCAGCTTGTTTCCCGGCTCGGCAATAAAGGCGGTGCGGATCTTGCGGCCCTCGCTCGTGCGCACCGGAATGTTCTGCAGGTTCGGCTCGGAAGAAGACAGGCGGCCCGTCGAGGTCGCCGCCATGGCGTAGGAGGTGTGCACACGCTTGGTCCGGGGGTTGATATAGCCGGGCAGGGCGTCGGTGTAGGTCGATTTAAGCTTCGTCAGCTGACGCCAGTCGACGATCTTGCGTGGCAGCTCGTGACCCTCCGCAGCAAGATCTTCAAGGAGTTGGGCCGATGTGGACCATTGCCCGGTCTTCGTCTTGGAACCACCGGGCAGGCCCATCTTGCCAAACAGGATATCGCCCATCTGCTTCGGCGAGCCGATATTGATCTTCTCGCCAGCGAGCCGGTAAATGTCTTCCTCGATTGCTGCGGCGGATTGGGCGAGATCACCCGACAGGCGCGAAAGAATCTGGCGATCAACGGAAATCCCGCGCTCTTCCATGCGCGCGAGCACAGGTATAAGCGGCCGCTCCAGCCGCTCATACACTGACATCAACCCGTCAGCGACGAGACGAGGCTTTAGCAGACGCCAGAGCTGCAAGGTGACATCGGCATCTTCCGCCGCATATTCCGTTGCGCGCTCGATGGAAACCTTGTCGAAGGTGACCGATGACTTGCCCGAGCCAATCAACTCCTTGTGGGCGAGCGGCTTGTGACCCAGCCAGCGATCGCAAAGACTGTCCATGCTGTGACTGCCTTCACCGGCATCGAGCACATAGGAGATAAGCATCGTATCGTCGAGTGGATGAAGATCGATGCCGTAGCGGTGCATGACCAGCCACTCATATTTCATGCTGTGCGCTATCTTGAGGACCGACGCGTCTTCGAGGAGCGGCTTCAACATGCGAAACACTTCGCGCTCGGGTATCTGGTGCTCGATCAGCCCGCCGCCGAGAAGATCGCCGTCGCCTGATACGTGATTGATCGGGATATAGGCGGCACGTCCCGGCCGCGTCGCCAGCGACAGTCCAACGACTTCGGTCTGCATAGGGTCTGAGGACGTGGTTTCCGTGTCGAAAGCGATGACACCCGATGCCATCGCTTCGTCGATCCAGACCTGTAGGGCAGCAACATCCCGAATGGTGGCATAGGAACTGCGGTCGATCTTGGCCGCAAGCGCCTGGTCGGTGCGGGATTTTACCAGATCGGCCGGTGTCCCCTCTACATTCCCATAAGCTGGCTTGGCGCTGGTCGGTGCTGCCGATGCAGCGGGTTTTGGCGGGTTGGGGAGATCGTCTCCGGATGCGATATCAAGGTCAGGTCCGTGCGCCTCTGCAACAGCCTGGATGGGCACGTTTGCCGGTTCGATCTCGCTGGCTTCGACGCCCGTTGCCTCTGCCGCACGGCGCGTTAATGCATTGAACTCCATTGCCTTGAGAAAGGCGACGAGCTTGGGGCCATTCTGAGGTTCCAGGCTAAAATCCTCGATGCCGACGTCGACCGGCGTATCTGTCTTCAAAGTTACCAATTGGCGGGAGATGCGGGCTTGTTCCGCATACTGGATAATGTTCTCGCGCCGCTTTTGCTGCTTGATCTCGCCGGCCCGTGCAAGCAGCGTATCGAGATCGCCGAATTCCTCCAGCAATTGCGCCGCCGTTTTCGGTCCGATGCCGGGAATTCCCGGCACGTTGTCGGTTGAATCGCCGGTCATCGCCTGCAGGTCGATCATCTTCTCAGGCGGTACGCCCCATTTCTCGATGACGTCGGGGATGCGGATCTGCTTGTCCTTCATGCTGTCGTACATCGTCACCATCGGCGTGACGAGCTGCATCAGATCCTTGTCTGAAGAGATGATGGTGACCTCCGCGCCCGCCGCTTCGGCCTGGCGGGCATAGGTGGCGATCAGATCGTCCGCCTCGTAGCCGTCTTTTTCGATGCAGGGCAGGTTGAAAGCCTTGGTTGCCTGGCGAATCAGGCCGAACTGCGGAATGAGATCTTCCGGTGGTGCCGAGCGGTTTGCCTTGTATTCCGGATAGATTTCCTTGCGGAATGTATGCGACGAATAATCGAAGATCACGGCAAAGTGTGTGGGCGTATCGCGGACGGACGTGTCGCGCGCTTCCCGCAGCAGCTTCCACAGCATGTTACAGAAACCCGACACAGCGCCGACCGGCAAACCGTCGGATTTGCGGGTCAGAGGAGGTAATGCGTGATAGGCTCTGAAGATATAACCGGAACCGTCGACGAGGAAGAGATGATCACCTTTTTTCATGGCGCCTACGATTAAATGATGATCGGGAAAAAGGGAATGCGGTGTCTTTCGGTTTCGCGGAAACTACCCGTGGAAACATAATCATCCTGACATTTGCGCATCACACCTTTGTTACAAATATGTAATCTCTTGTGCCCTTGAATTGCCACGGTTTGCCCCCCAAATCCATACTTGTCGACGTTAGATCGATGTCCGGTTTATAAGGCTCGTCCCCCGCCTAACACCGGACTTGCGGCCAGCCTCATCCCCCTCTCCAGGGTTGACCGCAAAGTGAGTGTAGTGATCTGGTCGCCTGTGGTCCCCCCGCCACGGCGGCCATTTCTTTTGGGCAATGGGACGCAGCAATTTTATGTGCCGCCGCATCCAAAATGCGCTAAGAAGAACTCCCTTCACGAATTCCAGCCTTTCAGGAAATAGCATGTCAGCTCTCGAACCTGTGTTGAATACGCTCGATAATAATTTGGATAAAAGCCTGGAGCGACTTTTCGATCTCCTGAAAATCAAGTCCATCTCGACGGATCCCGCCTTCAAATCCGAATGCCGCAGGGCAGCCGAATGGCTGGCTGCCGATCTGAAATCGATCGGGTTTGAAGCCAGCGTCCGGGACACGCCGGGCCATCCCATGGTCGTTGGCCATCATGAAGGGCCAGGCGCCGATGCGCCCCACGTACTGTTCTATGGTCACTACGACGTGCAGCCGGTTGATCCGCTCAATCTGTGGGATCACGATCCTTTCGAACCGGCGATCAAGGATGTCGGTAATGGCCGCAAGATTCTGACAGGTCGCGGCACATCCGATGACAAGGGCCAGCTGATGACGTTCGTCGAAGCTTGCCGCGCGTACAAGGAAGTGCACGGCAAGTTGCCGGTCAAGATCTCCATTCTCTTTGAGGGCGAAGAGGAATCGGGCTCGCCATCGCTTAAGCCGTTTCTCGACGCTCACCGGGACGAATTGAAGGCGGATTTTGCTCTCGTCTGCGACACGGGCATGTGGGACGGAGAGACACCGGCGATCTCGGTTGGTCTGCGTGGTCTTGTCGGCGAAGAAATCGTCATCAAGGCTGCGGATCGCGATCTTCATTCCGGCATGTTTGGCGGCGCTGCCGCCAACCCGATCCGCATCCTCACCAAGATTCTTGCCGATATTCACGACGAGAATGGCGCGGTGACCATTCCTGGCTTCTATGACGGGGTTGAGGAAACGCCAACGCAGATACTGCAGATGTGGAAGGGGCTCGATGCCACGCCGGAGAATTTCCTGGGGCCAGTCGGCCTTTCGATACCATCCGGGGAGAAGGGCCGTTCGCTCCTCGAACTGATCTGGGCGCGCCCGACCGCCGAATTCAATGGCATCACTGGCGGCTATACGGGGCAGGGCTTCAAGACTGTGATCGCGGCTGAAGCCTCTGCCAAAGTGTCGTTCCGGCTTGTGCACAAGCAGGATCCGGCGAAAATCCGCGAAGCTTTCCGTGCTTTCGTACGCGAACGTGTTGCCGCCGATTGCTCGGTCGAGTTCCATGAACACGGTGCATCTCCCGCAATCCAGCTTTCCTACGAATCGCCGCTGCTAAGCAAGGCGAAGAACGCTTTGAGCGACGAGTGGCCAAAGCCTGCCGTGTTGATCGCCATGGGCGGATCGATTCCGATCGTCGGGGATTTCCAGCGTATGCTCGGCATGGAATCGCTGCTCGTGGGCTTCGGGCTGGAGGATGACCGCATCCACTCTCCGAATGAAAAATATGAGCTGACCTCTTTCCACAAGGGTCAGCGCTCCTGGGCGCGCATTCTCGACGCTTTGGCAATTCCAGGAAAAGTGTGACAGGAAACGACGATGACAATCCGCTTTCACCGCAATGATCTGCCCGACCTCAAGCACTATCAGGTCGATGCTGTTGCAATCGACACCGAAACGCTCGGGCTCAATCCGCATCGCGACCGGCTCTGCGTCGTGCAGATATCACCGGGCAATGGTTCGGCGGATGTTATCCAGATCGACAAGGGTCAGACAGCGGCGCCCAATCTCGTCAAATTGCTTGGCGACGACGCCATCACCAAGATTTTCCACTTCGGACGGTTTGATCTGGCGGTACTTTTCCACGCTTTTGGGGTCATGCCGAAGCCGGTGTTCTGCACGAAGATCGCCTCGCGTCTGGTGCGGACATACACGGACCGCCATGGCCTGAAGGATCTCTGCAGCGAGCTCTTGGAAGTCAATCTCTCCAAGCAGCAGCAATCATCGGATTGGGGCGCGCCCGATCTGTCGCAGGCGCAGCTGGAATATGCCGCTTCAGATGTCCTTTATCTGCACCGTCTACGCACGATCCTGCAGCAGCGGCTCATTCGCGATGGGCGTTCGGAGGAAGCGGCCGCTTGCTTCGAGTTCCTTCCAACCCGCTCCAGGCTCGATCTGATGGGATGGGATGAACAGGATATCTT
>NZ_JBFUMG010000212.1:0-7414 GCF_054049495.1 Phyllobacterium sp. P5_D12
GGCTATCTCGACAAGCTTGCCGTCAATCAGGTCAATAATTTCGAGCAGGGTCTGCTCACATGGCTTCGTACGGAACACAAGGATGTTCTCGCGACGATCGCCAAGGAAAAGCAGATCAGCGACGAGACCAAAGGCAAGCTCAAGGCCGCCGTTGACGGCTTTGCCAAGTCCTTCGCTTAACATTACGGACGGGATGAACGGATGCCTTCGTTAAAGGATCTGAGAAACCGGATCGCCTCGGTCAAGGCGACGCAGAAAATCACCAAGGCGATGCAAATGGTCGCCGCGGCGAAGCTGCGTCGTGCGCAGGAGGCTGCGGAAGCTGCTCGTCCCTATTCACAGCGCATGGCTGCGGTGCTGGCGAACATCGCTTCCAATGTCGATGGCGATGATGCGCCTGTGCTGATGAGCGGGACAGGCAAGGACGATGTGCATCTGCTTGTCGTCTGCACTTCTGAACGTGGCCTTTGCGGCGGGTTTAACGCGCAGATCGCGCGTCTGGCTCGTGATCATACCCGCAGGCTTCTCGCCGACGGCAAGACGGTCAAGATCATTACCGTTGGCAAGAAAGGCGCAGATATCCTGCGCCGTGATCTCGGCAAGAACATTATCGATCACGTCAATCTGCGCGAAGTCAAAACGCTTGGTTTTGTCAACGCAGACGAGATTGGTCACAAGATCATCACGCTCTTCAATGAGGGCGCGTTCGACGTTGCCACGCTGTTTTATTCGGAATTCAAATCGGTAATCGCACAGATACCGACTGCCCAGCAGTTGATTCCAGCCAGTGAAATCGGCGATGTCGAGCCGGAGAGCGCAGGCGATGCAGTTTATGAATATGAGCCGGATCCGGCCGCCATTCTCGGCGATTTGATCCCGCGCAATATTTCCGTCCAGGTTTTCCGCGCTCTCCTTGAAAACGCGGCATCGGAGCAGGGTGCACGTATGTCCGCCATGGACAATGCAACCCGCAATGCCGGTGACATGATCAACAAGCTGACAATGTCGTACAACCGCCAGCGTCAAGCCCAGATCACCAAAGAACTGATTGAAATTATTTCGGGCGCGGAAGCGCTCTAATCGCGAAGGTAAGGATCGATGGCTAAAGCAGCGACCCCGAAAACACCCGCAGCCCCCAAGGCTGCCCCGGCAGCAAAGACAGCTGCAGCAAAGACACCCGCAGCAAAGGCAACTGCCGAGGCCGTGAAGCCGGTTGCGAAAGCCGCTGCTCCAAAAGCCGCTGCCAAGGCCGCTCCGGCTGCCAAAGCCGCTACGCCAGCAAAGGCAACAAAGTCAGCGACACCCAAGACTGCTCTCAAGGCAACTGGCGTTGCCGGCCGCGTCAGCCAGGTTATCGGCGCCGTTGTTGACGTCGCCTTCGATGGCGGTGTTCTGCCGCAGATCCTGAACGCGCTGGAAACCGACAATCTCGGCAATCGTCTCGTTCTCGAAGTTGCGCAGCATCTCGGTGAGAACACTGTGCGCACGATCGCCATGGACTCGACCGAAGGCCTGATCCGCGGCCAGGTTGTTTACGACACCGGTTCGCCTATCATGGTGCCGGTCGGCGAAGAAACACTTGGCCGCATCATGAACGTCATCGGCGAGCCGGTCGATGAAGCAGGCCCGATCAAGACAAAGCTTTCCCGCGCCATCCACCAGCCAGCCCCTGCATATGTCGAGCAGTCGACGGAAGCCGAAATCCTTGTCACTGGCATCAAGGTGGTCGACCTCCTTGCGCCTTATGCACGCGGCGGCAAGATCGGTCTCTTCGGTGGTGCAGGCGTCGGCAAGACTGTTCTCATCATGGAACTGATCAACAACGTTGCCAAGGCGCATGGTGGTTATTCGGTATTCGCCGGTGTGGGTGAACGTACACGCGAGGGTAACGATCTCTATCACGAGATGATCGAATCCGGCGTTAACAAGGAAGGCGGCGGCGAAGGCTCCAAGGCTGCACTCGTCTACGGCCAGATGAACGAGCCGCCAGGGGCGCGCGCCCGTGTTGCTCTGTCGGGTCTGACTGTCGCCGAGCATTTCCGCGACCAGGGCCAGGACGTTCTGTTCTTCGTGGACAACATCTTCCGCTTTACGCAGGCCGGTTCCGAAGTGTCCGCCTTGCTTGGCCGTATTCCGTCTGCCGTGGGCTATCAGCCGACGCTGGCGACCGACATGGGCCAGATGCAGGAGCGCATCACCACGACGCACAAGGGTTCGATCACATCGGTTCAGGCCATCTACGTCCCCGCCGACGATTTGACCGATCCTGCGCCTGCGACTTCGTTCGCTCACCTTGACGCGACGACGGTTCTCAATCGCGCGATCTCCGAGAAGGGTATTTACCCGGCTGTGGATCCGCTGGACTCGACATCGCGCATGCTCGATCCGCTGATCGTTGGTGACGAGCACTATCAGACAGCCCGTCAGGTACAGTCGATCCTGCAGCGCTATAAGTCGCTTCAGGACATCATCGCCATCCTTGGCATGGACGAGCTTTCGGAAGAAGACAAGATTGCTGTGGCCCGCGCCCGCAAGATCGAACGCTTCCTGTCACAGCCATTCTTCGTTGCCGAAATCTTTACCGGCTCGCCGGGCAAGCTGGTCGATCTGGCAGACACCATCAAGGGCTTCAAGGGTCTCTGCAATGGTGATTATGATCACCTGCCGGAAGCTGCGTTCTACATGGTCGGCTCGATAGATGAGGCGATCGAGAAAGCACAGCGTCTGGCTGCGGAAGCAGCTTAACGCATGACTGATGGCGGGCTGCGGCCCGCCTTTTCGCCACAGGATTTGAGTGAATATCATGGCAGAAGCCTTTCAGTTCGAACTCGTCTCACCAGAGCGTCTGCTTCTTTCGGAGCAGATCATTGAGGTCGTCGTTCCAGGTACGGAGGGCTACATGACCGTCATGGCGCACCATGCGCCATTGATGGCAACCGTGAAGCCGGGCGTTGTCGCCGTGAAGACCCCGGACGGCAAGCTGGATAGCTATGTGGTTTTCGGCGGCTTCGTTGACATTACGCCCGACGGCTGCACGCTCCTTGCTGAATCGGCAGTACACGTCGCCGATATAAGGGCCKATGAGTTGCAGAACCGCATAAAGGACGCCCAGGAAGACTTCGAAGACGCGACAACCCGCGAAGATCGGGCCAAGGCTGAAGACCTTCTTGGCCAACTGAAGACGCTCGAGGAAGCCATCAAGGCTGCGTGATTGGACCAAACCGATCGATGATAAATCAAGCGGGCTTCGGCCCGTTTTTTATTACGCAGCTGCCTGCAATGGCCGCCCCGACGATCAAGTCCGGTCGAATGACCGGATTATGTTCTTTCCAAAGCTATCGCGCTAAGATCGGTCCGAGAGACTATAGGGCGGGGGCAAAGAAAAAATGAGGCGTCTGTTTGTCGGTGCTGCAATCATCGTTGCCGTCTACCTCTTACTCGCGTATGTGGCTCTTCCAACGGTCTGGGCTCACTATGAACGACAGCCAGGCCTCGCTAATCATCCCATGGTGACGAAGACTGCACGCGGCATTCCAGGCGACCCGCTGAATGTAGGACTCGTAGGCGATCGTGAGGACATCATCCGTGCCATGCATGCCGGCGCCTGGTATCCCGCCGATCCGGTTACCTTGCGTTCCAGCATTGATATTATTGGAAGCGTGATGCTCGACCGGCCTTACGACAAGGCTCCAGTCAGCCCGCTATTTTATGAAGGCCGCCGCGAGGACCTCGCTTACGAAATGCCCGTTGGCAGTAGCGCAAAGCAGCGACATCATGTTCGTTTGTGGAAGGTGCTCGACACGGGCGTAGAACAACGGCCCGTGTGGCTCGGTTCCGCAACCTTCGATCAACGCGTGGGATTCAGCGAGTATACGGGTCAGGTAACGCATGACATCGCACCGGATATCGATGCCGAGCGCGACTATTTTGCCAACAGTCTTACGCGGGCGGGTATGGTGGAGGCGATCTATCAGGTCTCGGGTGTCGGGCCGACGCTGAATGGCCGCAATGGTGAGGGCAGCCCGTATTATACCGACGGCGAAATTCGCATGCTGACCTTGGTCCATGACGGGCAACGCCGGACCCAACCACCTGAAATACTTGCCTCACCGCCACTCATTCAAGCCAAGGACAATGCCTGGATGACAATCAAGAGCGCGATAGGCAACTAGCTCGGCTACGACCAAAACTTACTATACGTAAAGGGCACTCTTTACTGCATCTTTCATTTTTTGAGCCTATAAGAAGCCGACTGCATCTCTGGAAGGCATCGATGAACACTTTCAATCGCTGGATGACGATGTTTGAGGCGTTGTCGCCCGTCAGGCAGATCCTGTTGGTGCTCGGTCTCGGCGGTGTCCTCGCAAATGGTCTGGCCGCCGTCTTCTTCAAGCTCGGCGGTTACGACAGTCTCGACAAGACGATCCTTGTGACAACGCTGATCGTTATCGTTGTCGGAGGGCTGCTTGGAGCATTTCTGGTCGGATTGAACTATCGCCTGAAGATTTTGGCGCACGAGCTCGACATCGCATTTCGCAAAGACGGGATGACAGGGCTATCGACGCGTCATGAGTTTTATCTGCGGGTCGAGCAGATGATCCTTGGCAACAATCCTGCTCTCAGTGCCGGGGCCGTGCTCTATATAGATGCCGATCACTTCAAGTCGGTCAACGATAGGTTCGGCCACGCCGCTGGAGATGATGCCCTGCAAGAGATAGGAACACTTATTGGAAAGCGGTTGGGCCGACGCGATGTCGGCGCGCGCTTTGGCGGCGAAGAATTTGCAGTTTYCCTCGCCGATGCGGACTATGGCAAAGCGTCCTGGGTGGCGCATGGAATATTGCTCGATGTTCGAGGCATATCGCGGAAAGTTGTTCGGAGCGAACTGTCATTGACGGTCAGCATCGGTGTTGCATTTCATGAGCCTGGGCAAACACTGGAACAACTGGTCAATGCCGCGGATGAATGCCTCTACCGGGCCAAGAACCGGGGGCGTGATCGCGTCGTTTACGAATTGGCTTCGTAGCACCAGGCTCTCAAATCGGCTGGACTTTGCGCATATCACTCAGTTGCCGCTTCATATTGTGAATCCGCGCTTGATCCTCGAGGGGACGGCGCATCGCCACGCTGGTCGAGAGAATATCGATCACGACGAGCGCGGCAATGCGCGAGATCGTCGGTGTATACATATTGGTGTTCTCAAGCGTCTCGACGATCAGAGCCACGTCACAGTAACTGGCGAGCGGCGAGTCCGAACCCGTCAGACAAATAACGGCGGCGCCGTTTGCGCGAGCAATACGGGCAATCTCGATGATGGAGCGCGTTGTTCCGGTATTGGAAATCACAAAGGCAACATCGCCCTGCTTCATCATCGAGGCGATCATGATTTGCTGATGTGAATCGAGCTGTGCCCCGCAAGGAACACCAAAGAGTGGAAATTTCTGCTGGGCGTCTCGCGCAACAATGCCCGACGCGCCAAAGCCAAAAAATTCGATGGTCCGGGCTTGCGCGAGAATATCGATGGCTTTGCGCAGAGCGGTTCTGTCAAGGTGTGATCTCGCCCAATCGAGACTGGTCATGGTGTACTCGAAGATCTTCTCAGCCACGGTCTCCGGATCATCGGTATCTAGCAGGACTGAATGGGTCGCCGGTATGCCGAAAGCCAGACTCTGAGCGAGCCGTATCTTGAAATCCTGGAAACCCTTGCATCCGATCGCCATAGCAAAGCGCAGGACCGTAGGCTGACTGACCTCGGCAAGTGTTGCTGTTTCACCCACTGTCGCGTTCAGGATTCGCTGGGGCTCCTTTAGAACCACATCCGCAACCTTACGATCGGATTTGCGCAGGCCGGCCCGCATCGTGCGGATAATTTCTATAATATTCCGACCACCGGCATCCCGGAGATCTGGGCGTGCCTCTCTTTCGTTATCGTCTGCTTCTCTATGCATCGCTATCGTTCCGATGCTTCAAGGGCAATTGCCGAAATCCGATCGAATGACGGCCCTGATACAGGGATATCAATATTGAAGACTTCGGCGATTACCTGTGTCCAGCCATGCAGGAAGTAGCTCCATCCATCCACAACCTGCAGATTGCGGCTCCGCTGCTGGTTGCGTGCCTGGTCGAGAAAAATCAGATCGCCTCGATAGTTCAGATCCCATACGACAGAACGCTCGGGAAACTGGCAGGCGTTGGACAAGGGCGAGCCAGGTACATCTTTGCCGAGGCCCGTGGCATTGATGACGAGAGAGCCCGGCTTGAGAGTGCGCAACACGTCGTCGTTGGCTCCAGTCTCAGGGGCAAGGACGTACTCTATGGAGACGACGCTTTCGATCAGCCCATAAATGCGACGGATTTCATCCAGCCGTTCATGGCTGCGATCAGACACGAATATCCTCCCGGGGACGTCCTCGCCGCGCGAGCGGCGCATCAGGTGCCAAGTGATTGCAATCGTAGAGCCGCCTGCGCCCATGCAGAAGAGGTCAGCTTCACGGCCGGAAAAATACTGCTCGCCGAGAAAACCATCTATGGCAAGGCCGGACGAAATGGGATCCTTCGCATGACAGATCAGCGTGCCGTCGCGTTTGGAAATGCAGCTGGTTTCACCCATCAATTGTGCGAGCGGATCGATAGTGTCGAACATATCGCGGCAAGCGTGAAAGAGATCAATCTTGTGAGTTGTCACCAGTGCGCCGAGAGAAAGGGGATCGTCCCGGATGAACGCCACAGCTTCGCGGTAGGCGGCAGGATCGTCATGGAGTTTAAAATCGATGCCCTTGATGACGGCGGTTTGCAGCCCAAGATACTCTGCCCATGCGGGAAACACCTTCATAATGGAGCTTTTGCCGGTTGTGACGCCGATGAAGTAAAGTGTCGGCAGCGTCGCTGGTGTATAAGCAATCACTTACGATTCTCCAGATGGGGGGCTTTTGATCAAGGATTATTCTTCATGAGTGCAGCGACCTGTTCGCCTGTTCGCGGGTTGTAACAGGCGTTGTCCACCAATTCCCACCCGTTGCCGCTGCTCATCACACGATGGCGCATGCCGTTTGATTTCTCGATGACGCTGTAGTCCTGCCCGCTATCGGAAGGGTAAGCGAAGACCATCACAAGGTCCGTTTCACCGATGTTGATGGAACGGTGGATCCAGTATGGCGGAACATAGCAGATAGTCTGCGCGGTGATTTCGACAATGCGTGTCTCGCCCTCCGGCGATTCCAATTGCATGAGACCATGCCCGCTTTGACCATAGTAAATCTCGGGTCGATCTGCCTTCGCATGAATGTGGCCGCGCGTGAGGAAAAACTCCCTGTTGACGCGCCCCGGATTCATGCGGGTGACGCCGTAGTTAAGATCACCGGCATGTGCCCCGGGTCGAAAATCTTCGACACTGTAGACGACCGGATCATTCAGG
>NZ_JBFUMG010000213.1:0-7369 GCF_054049495.1 Phyllobacterium sp. P5_D12
CCACGGCCGTGATCATCAGCGGAATCAACCCGCAATCGACCGGACATGTCTATAACCAGGAAAATTTGTCCCGCCTCCACGTAGAGATGGACAGCGAAATATTGTTGACGCTGCTGCGTCAGGGATATCCCGTTTATACGGCGGACCCCGAAGTAGCAAAGTCGATAGGATTACCGCTCTGGGAGGGCAAAGCGTCGATCAATTCCGCACCTGTCTCGCATTACAGCGGAACATAAGCGCTGACGGTCCGTTATAGCCCTGTAATGAACAGGAGCTTCAAAATGGCAATGTTTTCCAGAAATGCAGATGATATCCAGGGCGACGTCGAGGCGCAGATCGCAGCGTTGCGCAAAGAGATTTCCAAGATTTCGGCCAGTCTTTCCGATTTGGGATCTGAACGATTTGACGAGATGAAGCGCTCCGCATCAAGGCAGGCTCGTTACGCTGCCGATACCGCCAAGGAGAATCCTGTGGCGACGGTCGCGATCATTGCGGCTGCAGCTTTGCTACTCGGGCTTTTCTCACGCCGTTGATACAAGGATGACTTACCATGGACGACATGACCGAAGCCATGCAGGGCGAGACGGACAAGGAAAGATTACGCAGTGAGATCGCCGATTTGAAGCGCGATCTGGCGGCGATTAGCAAAACCCTGTCCGACCGCGGTGTCGAATTCCTCGACAATCTATCGGATGATGACGAAAGCTCGACTTTCGATGAGATTAGAGAGCGCGGAGCGCGCGCCGCCAGCGCTTTGGGTCATCGGGCTCAGAAAATTGCCAATACGCCAACGCAAAATTCGGTTTCGACGCTGATGATCATCGCCGGCCTCGGCGTGATTATCGGGATGCTGGCCCGCTAGAAAAAAAATTATTTTTTGCGGAACCTTTGCGACACATCCGCGTTCCTACAAAACTGGTCCCCCAACCAGCTAGGCTGCAACCCCACAGCCAACCCCGAGTCCCAGCTTCTGCTCCGGTAGAAGCTGGGCTTTTTTTTATCAACGGACCTGATCAAGCAGACGCTTGCATTCAAGCAGGTCAAACAGCGTTTCCTGAAGAAGCGTTCGATTGTCCTTGGAAAGCCGCTTGCCATCGGCGGCAACCGGGCCCTCGTCGTCCCCCTTGATCAGTCCGAAGAGACGCCTGCCTTGAGGCGCGGATTTCGACGTTCCCATGACGGCGGCTTCCTCGTCGGCATCGACGCGGTCCTGCTCGGCGGCAAGCGCCTCTTCCTGACGGGCCGAGGCCTGCTTTTGCTGGCTGATCGCTTCGGCTGCTGCAGTGTCGCCGCTGCCGAGCGCTATGATGAATTGCGTGCCGTTTTCCCGAAGAAGCCGCTGCACACCCTTTATCGTATAGCCTTGATCGTAAAGCAGATGGCGGATCCCCTTCAGCAGGTCCACGTCCAGCGGCCGGTAATATCGGCGCCCGCCGCCACGTTTCATCGGTTTTATGTGCGTGAAGCGTGTTTCCCAGAACCGCAGGACGTGCTGGGGCAGATCGAGATCTTCTGCAACTTCGCTGATGGTTCTAAATGCGTCGGGACTCTTGTCCATGATTTCACCCTCTCAGGAGAAATTCTGATTCGACCTCTATTTCAGCGGTTTATCGACCATTTTTCAAGCGCGGCGCCAAACTACACCACAGCAATCTTGCATCCGGAGCGTGCAGAACGCAAATTCAGCCGTGTTCAGGCTGTTTTCTTCTTGCGCGTCTGGTGCGAGCGCAAAATTCGCTGCTTCAGCACGTTCGATGCCTTGAACGTCATTACCCGGCGCGGCAGGATTGGAACCTCTTCACCCGTCTTGGGATTGCGACCAATGCGTTCGTTTTTATCTCTTACCTGGAACGTGGCGAAAGACGACAATTTGACGGTCTCGCCACGAACAATTGCGTCACACACTTCGTCGAGAATTGTCTCGACAAGCGAAGCTGATTCCGTTCGTGAAAGCCCTACCTTGCGATAGACCGCTTCAGCCAGATCAGCGCGCGTAATGGTCTTACCCCCCATACGATCTCAAAGCTCTCGTTTGTTGCAAAACTACCAGGTGACAGCGGAAGTTACAGAATGAAACCGGATCGGGCAAGCGTGTTGAGAAAGTTCGTGAACTAATTCAATGCTTAACCGCCTGCTACCACCGTAGCAGAACTGCACCCCACGTAAACCCCCCACCCATGGCTTCGAGGAGGACGAGATCGCCTTGCTTGATCCGGCCGTCCGCCACAGCTGCCGCAAGAGCTAAGGGTACTGAAGCGGCTGATGTATTTCCGTGTTGGTCGACAGTGATGACGACCTTCCCGTCAGGGAGATCAAGCTTCTTCGCGGTAGCGTCGATGATCCGCTTGTTGGCCTGGTGCGGGACGAACCAATCAATGTCCGCAGCAGTAATTCCTGCCTCGGAAAACGCCGCTTCGATCACATCGGTGACCATGCCGACGGCATGCTTGAACACCTCCCGACCCTCCATCCGCAGATATCCCACCGTCTGCGTCGTGGATGGTCCACCGTCTACATATAGTTTCTGTTTGTGCGACCCATCGGAACGCAGATTGGCGGTGAGGACGCCTCGATCCGAGGTCAGGCCACGGCCCTCACCCGCTTCAAGAACAACAGCACCCGCACCATCGCCGAACAACACGCATGTCGTGCGGTCTTTCCAGTCGAGGATACGGGAAAACGTTTCCGATCCGATGACCAGAACGCGTTTGGCCATGCCCCCGCGAATATAGAGATCGGCTGTGGTCATCGCATAGACGAAGCCGGAGCACACCGCCTGCATATCGAACGCAAAGCCGTGCGTCATGCCAAGGCGCGCCTGAATATCGACTGCCGACGCTGGAAATGTGTTGTCCGGCGTCGAAGTAGCCAGGATGATCAGATCGATATCGTCCGGCGTGAGACCGGCATTGTCCAGCGCGGCCCGTGCTGCTGCCTCGCCGAGCGAAGCCGTCGTCTCACCCTCACCAGCAATATAACGCTGGCGGATACCCGTACGCTGGACGATCCATTCGTCGCTCGTCTCGACAATGCCTTCCAGATCAGCATTCTTGACCAGGCGTGCCGGCTTGGCCGCCCCTATACCTTTAACAACTGATCTGATCATTTAACTTCCTGTTGTATTTCGGCTTCTGTGTCGTTGTCAGCTTCGTCTTTGAAGGCGACGCCGACCGGACCCTTGTGGAAATGCGTGAGATCTGCAGYGATCTTGTCGAGAAGCTTGTTGTGAGCCATGTCATAACCAACATCGATGGCGGAGGCAAAGCCCAGCGCGTCCGTGCCACCATGGCTCTTGATGACGACACCATTAAGGCCAAGGAACACGCCGCCATTGGTCTTGCGCGGGTCAAGCTTCTCACGCAGACGGTTGAACGCACCCCTGGCGAAAATATATCCAATCTTCGCCATCAACGTGCGGCTCATGGCCTCGCGCAGATACTGCGTATATTGCTTGGCTGTACCTTCTGCTGCCTTGAGCGCGATATTCCCGGTGAACCCTTCCGTGACAACGACATCCACCGTGCCCTTGCCGATGTCGTCACCCTCGACGAAGCCGTAATATTCGAGGCTGGGCAACGGAATTTCGCGCAGAATACGCGCCGCGTCCTTGACGTCGTCCTGCCCCTTGATCTCTTCCACGCCGACGTTCAGAAGGCCAATCGTGGGACGCTCGATGTCAAAAAGGGAGCGCGCCATGGCGGCTCCCATCACAGCGTAGTCCACGAGTTGCTGCGCATCGGCGCCGATCGTAGCGCCTATATCGAGCACAATGCTTTCACCGCGCAAAGTCGGCCATATGCCCGCGATGGCGGGACGCTCTACATTTGCCATCGTACGCAGGCAGAACTTCGACATTGCCATGAGCGCGCCGGTATTGCCGGCAGAAACGCAGACATCTGCCTCGCCCGTCTTTACGGCCTCGATCGAACGCCACATGGACGATTTCCAGCGGCCGTTGCGCAAAGCCTGGCTCGGCTTCTCGTCCATGCGCACGGACACATCGCAATGGTGGAAAGTCGAGGCGTTGGACAGTGCCTGATGTTTTGCCAGGTGCGGCTGGACCTCTTCTTCTCGTCCAAAAATCACGAACCTGATATCAGGATGGCGCTCCAGCGCCGTTGCCATGCCGGGAATGACGATCGATGGACCGAAATCACCGCCCATGGCATCAATGGAAATTCTGATCACTCTCGATTGTCCTGTCCTGTTCAGTACGGATGCGCCTATCCGGGCGGCATTACTTATGCCGAGGACATGGCACCAATCAAGTGTTCTGTTTCCAATCCTTCAGACCAGCGAACGGATTGGCGGGTTTTTCAGCCTCGTCATCTTCGCCAAAACGCGCCACGACTGGCGGTGCGTCTTCGATTTCCTGCTTGCGTGGATAGGGATCGATCGCAAGTTCAAAAAACTCCTCGGCGATAGCTCCTGCATCGAGCCTGTCACCGGAAAACGTCTCCGGTGCATCGGGCCCCTCGGCGTCGATGATGAGTTCGCCATTCTCATCAAGCGGCAAACGGGCAAGCCGGGAGTTTTCCGGCACGAAGAGCGTATCGATCTCCGCGTTGACGGTCGCATCGATCGGTTCCAGCGTTACGATACATGACTGGACGATCTCTGCTTTCACCGTACCCCGAACGCGAATGCCGTCCTTTTTCCAAGGCATGATCTGCAGATCGGCCTTGAACGATTTGACATCCTCCAATTCGTGAAAGTCGCGCAATGCATCGCGCTCACGTTGATCGGCATTGATCTTTATGGTGACTCCCTTTTGCGGCAAGCGGCTGACGGAAACAGGAAAGCTTAATGCTCCATCGGTTTTTCTTGTCGTCATATTGCTTTCCCCCTTTCAATTCTGCGATGTTTCAAGAGCACCTGGATCAGGAAATATCACTTTTCCACTCGCGAGCACATCATCGGGCTGGTTCTCCAGCAACCGGACCACCTGCTCTACATAATCCGCCAGCCTAGTTGCACCTGACCAGCTGTCGCTGTCGGGCCGGATATTGCGAGCTAGCGCGGCAATCAATGCCGGGTGATCATTGCTTTCAAGCGCCTTGTCGTAGGATTCGATACGGCCGTAAAACATCCGCGCCAGTTTCTTCATGCGCTTGGGCACACCCGAATCCCCGATGCCGAGCTCGCGCAAGGAATGATCGACATCCCTGAAAAATTCGTCCGTCACTTCCTGGCCGATCGCTTTCAGTGCAGGGCTCCTGCCCTTGATACGCCTGACAAACAGGTAAACATGCAGGGAAAGCATTTCATACCGGCCAAGCGGCGAATCCGGCACGTCGAGGTCAGAATAAAAATACGGCTGCCGCGCCGCTGCCACGATCGCATCGTAGAGGGCAATGGTAATCGCCTCATTTGCTTTGGCCTTGCGGCTGAATAGACTGAGAATCATGTAGTTAGGCCCTAACTTGAGTCTCCCATGCATCACGAGTCGCGTGTTGCATCGGACTTCAAGGTGGTTTACCGAAGTTCTGCGGGCAGCGAAAGACTTGCGCCCAGATTGAAATGGAGATGTCGTTGCTGCAGCGGATTTTCAAGACCGGTTGTTCAAGGGAATACCTTCTCGCCGGAACCTTTTTATTGGCTACGGGGCTCGCTGGCTGCAATACTGCCAACCTCAATCCATCAGAGACACTGACACAGGGCTACGTCATCGACGACAAGGCGCTGGAGTTTGTTCCTGTAGGCTCCAGCCGTGAGCAGGTGATCCTGTCGCTGGGCAGTCCGTCAACGACAGCGACATTCGACAATGAGGTTTTCTACTACATCTCGCAAAAAGCTCATCGCAGCGTCGCCTTCATGCAGCCCAAGGTCACGGAACGCCGCATTCTGGCCGTCTATTTCGACAAGGACAGCAAAGTTTCCAGCGTCTCCAATTATGGATTGCAGGATGGCAAGGTATTCGACTTCATTTCCCGCACCACGCCGACGGGCGGCAAGGATCTCTCTTTCCTCGGCCAGTTGCTGCAAGGTGTCGGCAAGACCCCGTCAATGCCCTCTGCCTCAGGCACGCCCACCGGGGGCGCTCCGGATAACCCTTAAAAAACAAAACCCGCGAAACATGTTTCGCGGGTTTTTTGTTAGGCGAGTATCAGCAATCAGTGCGCGAGCACGGCCAACAGCAGCAACGCAACGATGTTGGTGATCTTGATCGCCGGATTGACAGCGGGACCCGCCGTGTCCTTGTAAGGATCGCCAACGGTATCGCCCGTTACCGACGCCTTGTGCGCTTCCGAACCCTTCATGTGGCGCGTTCCGTCCTTGTCGACGAAGCCGTCTTCGAAGGATTTCTTTGCGTTGTCCCAGGCACCACCGCCTGACGTCATCGAAATGGCAACGAATATGCCATTGATGATAACGCCGAGGAGCGAAGCACCGAGAGCCGCGAAGGCAGAAGCCTTTGAGCCCGAAATCAGCAGCACGCCGAAATAGACGACAAGCGGTGCCAGCACAGGCAGAAGCGAAGGAACAACCATTTCCTTGATCGCAGCGCGGGTGAGAATGTCCACTGCCCTCGCATAGTCTGGCCGTTCCGTGCCCTGCATGATGCCTGGCTTTTCGCGGAACTGGCGGCGTACCTCCTCCACAACGGAGCCTGCAGCGCGACCAACCGCCGTCATTGCAATACCGCCGAAGAGATAGGGGATAAGGCCACCGAAAATGAGACCGGCAACCACGTAAGGGTTGGACAGCTCGAACGATACGGTACCGATTCCCTTGAAGTAGGAGAAAGCGGTCGCCCCTTCCTTGTTGGCTTCAGCAATGAAGAACTGCAAGTCATTGGAATAGGCCGCGAACAGAACCAGCGCACCAAGACCGGCAGAACCGATTGCATAACCCTTGGTGACGGCTTTCGTCGTATTGCCAACCGCATCGAGCGCATCAGTAGATTTGCGAACCTCAGGGTCGAGCCCAGCCATTTCCGCGATACCACCGGCGTTGTCGGTAACCGGTCCGAAGGCATCGAGCGCAACGATCATGCCGGCAATACCGAGCATAGCCGTCACCGCGATACCCGTGCCGAATAGGCCAGCAAGCTGATAGGTCGAAATGATACCACCAACGATAACCAGTGCCGGTAGCGCAGTCGATTCAAGCGAGACGGCTAGGCCCTGGATAACGTTCGTGCCATGCCCTGTGACTGACGCCTGCGCAATCGAATTCACCGGACGCTTGTTGGTGCCGGTATAGTATTCGGTAATCACCACGATCAAACCCGTCACGACGAGCCCGATCAGGCCGCAAATGAACAGGTTGGTTCCAGTGATGGACATGCCGGCGACCGTGCCGATCTCACCCCAGCCGACAGTTGCGGAAGTTGCCGCCGCAAGGCCGAGGATCGACAGAAGCCCCG
>NZ_JBFUMG010000214.1:0-7325 GCF_054049495.1 Phyllobacterium sp. P5_D12
TGCTTGATCTTGCCCGTCTCCATCGCGAGAACAGCCTTGTTCCAGTTCCGGTGACTTCGCTTTACCCAAAAGGCCATGGCTGGCATGGCAATCTGCTGCTGTTCCGCGAGGGCGTCGTTCGCCGTGTTCAGCAGCTTGTACTACCCGGCCTTGAGCCGCGCGGTGCATTGGTGGTCGATATCGATCTGGAAGCAGGCCCACTTCGCATCATTGCCGCACATCTCGGCCTCCTCAGACACTCGCGGCAACAACAATCGGAAGCAATTTTGAATGCCGTGAAAGCGGATCCATCGCGTCCGACTTTATTGTTGGGTGACTTGAACGAATGGCGCGTGGGCAAAGGTTCGTCATTGCACTTCCTTCGCCCGGTCTTCGATCCGGCAAAAAATGCGGTGCCAAGCTTTCCGTCACGGTTTCCTGTCCTGGCGTTGGACAGGGTTCTTGGCCACCCGCACAGCCTTGTTACAACGATCGAGGTTCACGACACACCTTTGGCCCGTGTTGCATCCGATCATCTACCAATCAAGGCCTATGTCGATCTGAAATCGGCGTTGGTAGAAACGGAAGAAATTAAAGATAGGGCGAGCCTAGCCAGATAATTCGCTCAACCAGGCGCACCCAGAACGACCGGGCGCGCAGGTTTTGAAGCAGAACCGGTTTCGCTGAGGCCATTGCGTTCTCGACAAGCGCTTCCACTTCGGACGCAAATGCTGCATCCATCACCTCGAGATCGACTTCGAAATTCAACCTTAACGACCGCGGATCAAGATTTGACGATCCGACATAGGCCCACTGCCCATCGACCACCAAAAGTTTGGAATGGTTGAAGTTACCACGGGCGCGCCAGATGCGGCAGTGACCCTTGAGGATCTGGTCGAACTGTGCCGTCATGGCGCGGTCCACCAGCTTGAGATTGTTGATTGAGGGCACGACGATGTCCACCTCGACACCGCGGCGTGCGGCCGTTACCAGCGCGCTGATCAATTCGCGGTCCGGCAGAAAATAGGGTGACATGATGCGAATGCGCGATTGCGCAACGGAAAATGCGCCCATCAGCATCCGGTGATTGGCTTCGACACTGCGATCCGGTCCCGACGGTACGGCGCGAATGAACACGGGATCTCCCGGCTGCTTTTCCGGCGTGGCGATATGCCAGGGCTCCCCTGTGAGCATCTCATGCGTCGTAAATCGCCAATCCTCGGAAGCAATGTGAAACAGATCCGTCACAATAGGCCCGGTAAGTTGGAAGTGCGTGTCACGCGCATTGTCTTCGCCTACGATCTCCGCTGAAAAACCCGCCCTGATATTCATGCCGCCTGTAAAGGCTACACGCCCGTCGATAATCATTATCTTGCGGTGGGTACGAAGATTGGCATAGGGCAAGCGTAACCCCATGATAATATTACCGTTAAAGACGGCAACTTTGATGTTGTGTTTGGCGAGATAGCCGACGATGCTCGGAATGGAATATCGAGCACCCACCGCGTCGATCAATATTCTCACCTCGACCCCGCGCTTGACGGCGACAATCAGGGCGTCGGCAATGCGCAGACCAAGCTTGTCTCGGTCGAAGATGTAGGTCTCAACCAGAATGCTGCGTTGGGCTTGGTTAATCTCGGATAGCATCGCGTGATAGGCTTCATCGCCGCCTTGCAATATGTCGATGTTGTTGGCGGTCGTAAGCCGGCATCGGCTGACGCGATCTCCAAGTGTCTTCATTGCCGCAAAACGCTTTTCGAAATGCGCCAGAACATGTTTGTCCTTGGCATCGAAACGCATGAAGACGTCTTGGCCAATCTCATGCAGGAATTTGCGTTGCGAGGAGATGGACGACCGTCTGATGCGGTTAATCCCTGCGACGGCATAGATGAGTGCACCGATGACCGGGGAAAGGATGATCACGCCGACCCAGCCAATGGCGGCGCGAACCTCTTCCTTGGTCATTGTCGCGTGAACGGCCGCCGGGACGCCGAGAACGATCGACAGCACAAAGAAGATATGCGGTAAGTGGGTGTAGAGGTAATCAGCCATTGCGGCGTTTCATGTCAGGACGCTGAGTCCCGGCGGGAACGCCACTCGGCCAGGGATACCGGCTGGTCCGGAATACGAATTTCAAAACTTGTTCCCGCTCCATCGCCTCCCCGCAATTCAATCGTTCCCCCGTGAGCTCGTACAAGTTCATGGACAATAGCAAGACCGAGGCCGGTGCCACCCGATCGCGCCGACCCTTTGAAGGCTGTAAACAGATTTTCGCGCGCCTTGGGAGGCAGGCCGGGCCCGGTATCGTCAATGCCGATGATGGAGGTCGTGCCGATCTGTCCCGCAGTGATTGTCAATCGCTTGACCACGGACGGATCACTTCGGGTGTCGCTGGCCATAGCTTGAACCGAGTTGCGGCACAGATTGGAAATGACGCGGAAAAACTGGTCCGGATCGACATCGATTTCAAAGTCGGCCGGCACCAGGTTCTTGAATTCGATCTCCGATTTTGCGTCGAGGTTAAGCATCTCCTCGACGTCGCTGATGATCGTGCGCAGCTTGACCCGCCGTCTTTGCGGTGGCGCTTCCTGTGTGCCGCCATAGGCGAGCACAGTCTGCGAATAATTGATCGCGCGATCGATAGTACGTACCAATTTCGGCACGAAGCGCTGGATCGCCGGATCGCTGGTGTTTGCGAGGTGATCGGATATGAGCTGGGCCGAGGCCAGAATATTGCGCATGTCGTGGTTGATCTTGGAAACCGCCAGGCCGAGGTCGGCGAGGTGCTTCTGCTCCGACAGCGTACGTTGCAACTGGTGCTGCATATCTGCGAGCTCCCGCTGCGCTATGCCGAGTTCGTCTTCGCGAGCTTCTGGCTTGATAATACGCTGCGGATCGTCTGGCGCCTGGGCAAAGGCCAGCATGTTGTCACTCATGCGCTGGATCGGTCGGATCAGCAAGCGGCTGATCGTCAGGAAAACCAGGCCTGCCGTGATGAGCGAAATAAACAACGAAATCAGTGCGACATTCCCGGCATATCGCAGCATTGCATTCCGCAGCGGGGCGTCGGATGTAAGGAGTTCGATAATCTTGCCGGTATCTCCGACCGGACCATAAACGCGGATAATCCGGTGCCCGCCGTTAATCAGGGTGTCGAACGCGTCGCGGATCATCGTAACCGGATCCGTCACTGTAATATCGATGTGCTTGTCCACTTTGGAAGGCATTTCCGATACGGCAAGGAGCCGGGAGGCTCCTTTCTCGCGCAAAACGATCGCTTTCGTTCCTGTCGCGAGAAGGACGTCATTCTGCACTGATTGCGGTACATTCTCGCTATCGCTCGCGGCTAGCACGACGCTCGCCGCAGCAACGGTGTTGAGCCGGTCGGAAAGCCAGCGAATACGCATATCTGCAATGATAGGTACGAAAATCATCACTTCTGCGAGAAGGCCGAACAAGAGGGTGAGGCGCAGCAACTTGCCGGAAAGACGTTTCAGAACGGGCAAACGCCGACCCGCATGCAGAGGTACACTCGTGTTTTCTGGCTTTTGCTGAGTCGCCGTCATATACGCTCCATCGGCATTCGATGTAGGTCAAATGCTTGCCCAGCACAATAAATCAGTTGCGTGGATTTGCCTATTTTTGAATCGCGTCAATCAATTGACTTATCAGCATCGTGCCTCTATAAGCCGCGCACGTCCGGGCT
This sequence comes from Phyllobacterium sp. P5_D12, assembly GCF_054049495.1. Taxonomy (NCBI): domain Bacteria; kingdom Pseudomonadati; phylum Pseudomonadota; class Alphaproteobacteria; order Hyphomicrobiales; family Phyllobacteriaceae; genus Phyllobacterium; species Phyllobacterium sp. P5_D12. The sequence goes on from NZ_JBFUMG010000214.1 coordinate 3,686, forward strand.
GACCGCCCCCACGACGAATATCGACGGCATATTCGCATATGCTAACGGCGGTCCTGATATGCTCCTGTCAAGAACAGACCACAAGAAGGGCCGCACACCGCGGTATTTAACAAATGAAGCGTACTTATCAGCCATCCAAGCTTGTCCGCGCACGTCGTCACGGGTTCCGTGCCCGCATGGCAACGGCAGGCGGCCGCAAGGTTATTGCAGCGCGTCGCGCTCGCGGTCGCAAGCGGTTGTCGGCATAAGGCATTCCGCGCAAACTTGTGCGGTTGGCCAGAGTTGGCACTATAGAATGAATGAGCAAAAACCACTCCGCCTTCGCAAGAGAGCGGAGTTTTTGGCTGTCCGAAACGGAGAAAAGCGCCGCGGCGTCTACTTTCTTGTCGAAGTCAAAGAGCGAGAGGACCAGGTTGGACCCCCGCGCGTAGGTTTCACGGTCACCAAAAAGAACGGGAATGCTGTTATTCGCAATCGCATCAAGCGGCGCCTCAGAGAGGCGGTGCGCGTCAATGTTGCTGATGACATGCAAGCTGGAACCGACTATGTGATCGTTGCTCGCCGCGATGCGCTGAACGCGCCGTTCGCTGACTTGACGCGGGAACTCTCCAAACGGGTTTCCAGGAAAATATTGACCCGGCGTTCGACAAAGCCTTGACAGGTACTCGCGAACCCGACCCAAGGACTGACAATGGAAACCAACCGTAATTTCTTCATCACCATTGCCTTGTCCATTGTGATCCTGACGCTTTGGCAGGTGTTCTATATGAACCCCAAGATCGAAGCGCAGCGCGAACAGGCCCAGATCGAGGCCACGCGGCAAGGACAAACGCGTGTTGACGGACAGGCGAGCACGCCGGCCGGCACTGCCACCAACGGCAATGCAGCAAATAATCTCCCGTCTTCTACTACTGGCAATCCAGCGGCAAATGTCCCAGGCCAGTCGCAAGATGCTGCTCAGGCGGGTAGTCTCACGCGTGCCGCCGCCCTTGGTCAGACACAGCGTATCAAGATCGACACACCCAGCCTTGGCGGCTCGATCAGCCTGACCGGAGCGCGGCTCGATGATCTGCAGCTGAAGCATTATCACGAGACTGTCGACGATAATTCGCCAAATATCGAGTTGCTAAGCCCTGCGCAGATGGCCGATGGCCAGTTTGTTGAGGTTGGGTTCGCGGGAAATGATCTGACCGGGACCGTTCCAGGCCCGACGACCGTTTGGACCCGCGAGGGCAACAACGATTTGACGGCGTCCACACCTGTTACGCTGTCCTATACCAATGAGAAGGGTCTGGTCTTCAAACGGACGATCAGTGTCGACGAGAACTACATGTTCACGGTCAAGGACGCTGTGACCAACACGACCTCAGCACCTGTTTCGCTGGCCTCTTACGGACGTGTGACGCGCTTCTCGAAGCCTCTGCATCCAAGCACTTACGTGCTGCACGAGGGCCCGATTGGCGTGGTCAACGACAAACTGATCGAATACAAGTTTGCCGCAATTGAAAAAGAACGCGAAGTTGCGCCGGACCGTTCGACCACCGGCGGATGGGTTGGAATTACTGACAAATACTGGGCTGCTGCGCTCGTTCCAGCACAGGCAACGCCGTTCAAGATACGCTTTTCATATTTCGATGACGGACGTCCGCGCTATCAAAGCGACTATCTGTCTGATCCGGCGACAATCCAGCCGGGTCAGTCGGCATCCACCGACAATCTCATATTCGCAGGCGCGAAAGAGGTAGGCAGAATCAATGCCTACATGAACGATCTGCATATTCCACTCTTCAAGAATCTGATCGACTGGGGCTGGTTCTATTTCATCACAGAGCCGATGTTCTATCTTATCGACTGGCTTTACAAAGCTATTGGAAACTTCGGTGTGGCCATCCTGGTCGTGACCGTGATCTTGAAGGGTTTGTTCTTCCCGCTTGCCAACAAGTCTTATGCCTCGATGGCGAGGATGAAGCTGGTACAGCCGAAGATGACCGAAATCCGCGAGAAGTATGCGGATGACAAGGTCAAACAGCAGCAAGCCATGATGGAATTGTACAAGACGGAGAAGATCAATCCTATTGCCGGCTGTTGGCCCGTCCTGATTCAGATTCCGGTTGTCTTTGCGCTCTACAAGGTCCTCTATGTCACCATAGAAATGCGCCACGCGCCGTTCTTTGGCTGGATCCAGGATCTGGCTGCTCCCGATCCGACATCTTTGTTCAATCTTTTCGGCCTGATCCCGTGGGCAGTCCCTGCTTTCCTGATGATCGGCGTCTGGCCTTTGATCATGGGCGTCACGATGTTCCTGCAGATGCGTATGAACCCGACACCGCCGGATCCGACCCAGCAAATGATCTTTAACTGGATGCCGCTCATATTCACATTCATGTTGGCGACTTTCCCGGCGGGATTGGTAATCTACTGGGCGTGGAACAATACGCTGTCGATTATCCAGCAGGGCATCATAATGAAACGCCAGGGGGTCAAGGTCGAATTGTGGGACAATCTCGCAGGGCTTTTCCGCAAGAAGCCGAAACCCGCCGAATAGTAGTGAATCGCTGAGTCAAGCAGAAGGCCTCCGGCTTGATCGGGGGCTTTTCTTTTGCGCGGTTGACAAGCCACTCATAAACATTGATTGCAAGCACGGCCGTCTTCGGCAAATGGATGGAAGAAATTGACCGAAACGCAGCAAAACACCAACAGGCTCATCGAGAAGGGCAGAATGCTCTTCGCACAGGGCTGGGTTTTTATCCGCGGCGTTCCTGCGATGAAGTTCCTGCCGCCGGAGGGCCCGCTCGAAATCGCGTTCGCGGGGCGTTCCAACGTCGGCAAATCGTCATTGATCAACGCGATCATCGGCCAGAAGGGCTTGGCCCGAACATCGAATACACCTGGACGGACACAGGAGCTCAATTATTTCGTTCCAGATGGCCATTCAGGTGAAGACGGCGATCTTCCTCCCCTCGCGGTCGTGGATATGCCGGGCTATGGCTTCGCTGAAGCGCCCAAAGAACAGGTAGATGCCTGGACACGGCTGGTTTTCGATTACTTGCGCGGACGTACGACGCTCAAGCGTGTCTACCTGCTGATTGATGCCCGCCACGGGGTGAAGAAGAATGACGCCGAGGTGTTGGACCTGCTTGATCGGGCTGCCGTATCCTACCAGATTGTCTTGACCAAGATCGACAAGATCAATCCCGCCGGAGTACCGCGTTTGATCGAAGAGACAGCGCAGGCCATCAGAAAGCGCGCCGCGGCCTATCCGGAAATCCTGGCGACATCGTCTGAAAAAGGTGGCGGGCTGGATGAACTCCGGGCGGCAATTGCCCAGCTCCTCGAAGAACAGCGTAAATAAAAAAGCCCCACGCGATCCGGCGGATCGGCGGGGCAAAAGCCTGGTTCACTCTGCGCAAATGAGCCCGGCGTCTCTGACTAAATTTTTGGCAGAAGAACCTTGTCGATCACATGAATGACGCCGTTTGATTGCTTGACATTTGCTATGGTAACGGTAGCCACCGTGCCGTTTTCATCGGTCAGAGTAAGCTTCTTGCCCTTGTACTTTGCCGTCCAAACGCATCCACCGACTGTCTTTACTGGATGCGCGCCTTCGTCATCATCGATCATCTTCATGATGGTCTTGGAT
>NZ_JBFUMG010000215.1:0-7195 GCF_054049495.1 Phyllobacterium sp. P5_D12
GTCCACGACCTTTTGCTCGGCACCGTTGTCGTTCGCGCTTATAACTAATCTCAAGGGCTCCTGATCTGGAGCCCTTCTCATTTGGCTTTGTATATCATGAACTTACGCTCCTTCGCGTTCGCTTTTGCGGCGCTTGTACTCTATGGCCTTGGCACCACGACCAGCATGGCAGCGTCACCCGCAGGACGGTTTTGCGGCGAGATGATCTCCAGCGGGGATTATCGTGATGTGGAGACCACCCTGAATGTCGCCAGGGATGGCCATCTCTCCGGCTCCTATGAACTCGATGAACCGGACGGCCGCGTCGAAGGCAACCTGATAGAGAAGGACCTTGGAAGTGGCACGTCTCGCGCCCTCGTCTGGACTGACAAATATGGGAYCGGGCTTCTCTACCTCGATTTCTCCAGTGATTTTGACGGCTTCAACGGAAGCTGGGGCGGCTCAGTCAATGGCAAGTTCGATGCGCCCAGCCATTCATGGAATGGCGCGCGCTGCGGCGGCGGTTCGGTCAGATAACAGCTACTGAACCTAACTCGCCCAAGACATACACATCTGAATACAATATAATTGAATTGACGTTTCAGGCGGTCATAGGATTCTATAGGTGTTACGACCGTCTCAGGACCTTGGATGACCCATCAGCCGCAGCAATCACCGCAGTTCTTCCTGACAGCGCCTTCGCCCTGTCCTTACCTGGAGGGTCAGCTTGAGCGCAAGGTCTTCACGCATCTCGTAGGCGGTCGCGCCGCAGAACTCAATGAGCTGCTGACACAGGGCGGCTTTCGTCGCTCGCAAAACATCGCCTATCGCCCGGCCTGCGAGAACTGCAGAGCCTGCGTATCGGTACGTATCCTGGCGGGCGAGTTCAAGCAGGACAAGTCGATGCGCCGGGTCTGGAACCGCAACCGCGATCTGATCGGGAATATCCACCACGCCGAGCCTTCTACCGAACAATATTCGCTGTTCCGGCATTATCTCGACGCGCGCCACAACAAGGGCGGCATGTCGGAAATGACGGTGCTCGACTATGCGATGATGGTCGAGGATAYGCATGTGCCGACACAAATCATCGAATACAGGCGGCGCGGACCGGACTCCTTCATTACCAAGAAGGGCGAAGGTGAACTCATCGCCGTCGCCTTGACGGACGTGATGGGGGATGGGCTGTCGATGGTCTATTCCTTCTTCAACCCGGAACATGCAAGCCGTTCGCTCGGCACATTCATGATCCTCGATCATATACAGCGCGCCGCGGCCGCCGGTTTGCCGCATGTCTATCTCGGCTATTGGGTCGAGGGCTCGCGCAAGATGCAATATAAAATCCGTTACAAGCCGCAGGAACATCTCGGCACAAAAGGCTGGGAACGCCAGGATTAGATGAGCTTTGTACCAGCGAATTTTGTGCCCCCAGTCGGACTTGATGGACAAGGCTTCCGGCTCGAGCCACTCGGGCCGCAGCACAATCTGCCGGATCACCAGGCGTGGTCCTCGAGCATTCCCCACATCCTTGCAACGCCGGGTTTCAGCGACTGGCCGCCGCTGCAAGGCATGAGCCTCGAAGCCAATCTTGGCGATCTCGAAGAGCACGCTCGCGATTTTACTAACCGAACCGGATTTACCTATACGGTGCTGGAAGGTTCGCAAGTGGTTGGCTGCGTCTACATCTATCCCTCCAAGCAAGACCCGGCGATAACGGTTGTGAGGTCATGGGTCACCGCCGACCGCGCCTATCTCGACACTCCGCTATACGAGGCCGTTTCCAGCTGGCTCAAAACATCCTGGCCGTTTGAACACGTCTTGTATCGCTGACTTTGTTTTAGGGTCCTGCGGCCTCTGGACGGAGATTGTCCTTCCGGCTAGACCACGCGGCATAACAAAAATACGGGAAACGCCGCCGCATGTCTCAACTTCATCTCGATCACCGCAAGGGTCTGCTTATCACTGGCTTCGGCGGATTGATCCTGTCCGCAGATATTCCCCTGCTGAGGCTCGGTGAAGGCGAGACTTGGTCGACGCTGCTTTTGCGCAGCGGCACAACATTCATCAGCGCGTTTGTCATCTGGGCGGTGTGGAGCCTTGCGACAGGCCGCGCGCGCACGATTGTCCCTGGCCGCGTCGGGTTTTTGGTCGCAGGTCTCTATGGCCTCGCCTCAATCTGCTTCATGATCGCGGTCTATAATACGAAGACGGCTAATCTTGTGTTCATCCTGGCGTTCAACACCGTGTTTTCAGCGTTGTTGTCCTGGGTATTCCTGAAAGAACGGCCGAAGACCGTCACGTTCATCGCCATGTTTTTCATGCTGATCGGCGTCGGAATCATTGTGCGCGAGGGGCTATCCTCCGGTCATGTGTTCGGCGATCTGGTGGCGCTGCTGTCCACCTTCATTCTTTCCACTGCGATCACGGTCAGCCGCTCTTCGGGCAAGGATATGGGCTTTGCTGCGATCATCGGCACGCTATTGCCGATGATTGTCGCTGCCTTCATGGTTTCCCAGAATGGTTACACCGTCGCAGTACCCGGCTGGATCATTTTCAACGGCGCGGTCGTGACGACCCTCGCCTTTCTCTGCCTCGCCGCTGGCCCACGGTTCCTTTCTGGGCCTGAGGTTGCCATGTTTTATTTACTGGAAACCGTGTTGACGCCGATCTGGGTCTGGCTGGTCTTTGCAGAAAGGCCCAGCGATCCGACCCTTGTGGGCGGGATCATCATCATCGCGTCACTCGTAGGTCATTCGCTTTGGCAGATGTATCACGTGCGCAAGAGGTCACGGATGGCAGGCTTGGTCCGCCATCCGATCTAGAGTTTACGACTTAGTCTCACTCTGCCGCTTCAATAGCAGGCTTCGAAGGAAGCAGAGGAACGGTGTGAATGCCAGGCCTAACGATGATCCCCGGCTCATCGGGCTTGTTCGGACGGAACGACCAGTGGAATACACGTGCTGTCCAACGGCTGACATCGTCCATGATCGTGTAGAAAGATGGCACGAACACCAGTGACAGGACGGTCGAGATCAAMAGGCCGCCAATCACCGCAATCGCCATGGGCGCGCGGAATTCACCGCCATCACCGAAAGCCATGGCTGCGGGCAGCATGCCGGCCGACATGGCAATCGTGGTCATGACAATCGGGCGGATACGCTTGCGGCCTGCGTCGATGATCGCTTCGTTGCGCGGTATGCCGTGCTTCACCTCTTCGACAGCGAAATCGACGAGCATGATGGCGTTTTTGGTAACGATACCCATCAGCATCAAAATACCGATGACGACCGCCATTGAGACCGAATTATTGGTCAATAGCAGCGCGACGGCGACACCGGCGATCGACAGCGGCAATGACATCAGAATGGTGAAAGCGTGGAAAATACTGCCGAACAGCAGGATAAGAACGACGAACACCAGCATAAGGCCCATGATCATGGCATCTCGGAACCCGGCGAAGACCTCGCCCATGACTTCGGCGTCGCCGGTTTCCTGAATACGCACGCCTTCCGGCATGGATTTCGCCTCCGGCAGGTTCTTGACGATGGAGAGCCCCTCGCCGATCTCCTTTCCGTTCGCCATATTGGCGCCGACAACGATACGCCGTTCGCGATTAAAACGCTCGATCGAGGATGGTCCCTGCCCGAAACTGATCTGGGCAATGGATTCCAGCGGCACCACGACTCCCGATGGTGTGGTGACGGTCAGCGTACTGAGAATTGACAGATCGCGGCGGGATTCTTCGGTCAGCTGAACCCGGATCGGTATCTGGCGATCGCCGACCGTGTATTTGGCAAGATTCGGATCGAGGTCGCCTTGTGTTGCAACACGCAACGCGTCCGACAGCGCTGTCGTTGAAATACCCAACTCCGCCAGCTTGTCCATGCGCGGGGTCACAATGATTTCCGGTCGATCAAGCGCCGCCGTCGAGGAGACTGCCTGAAAGTCGCCAGTCGCAGTCATCGCGCTCTGCAGTGAGCGGGCCTGTTCATTGACCTTGTCGCCGTTGCTGCCGATGACGCCGACAGCGAATTCCCGCTCACCGCGATCATTGACGAAATTCGCCCGCAAATCAGGTACTTGCGACAGTTTGTTGAAAATATCGACCTCGACCTGCTTTTGCGTACGTTCACGCTCGCTTTTGTGGCTGAGCTTCACGATCATCGTCGCGCGGCGGGTGTCGAGAGAGCCGGTCGGCGAGGTCCCGCCGGTTATATAGGTTTGCTGGACTTCGGGAATTTCGCGTACCAGCGATGCCGCTTCGTCAGTTACCCGGCGTGTTTCGTCAATGGGTGCGCCCGGCGGCAGTTCGAGGCTGACCGCGACGCGCGCCTCGTCCTGCGGCGGCACGAAGCCGGCCGGCAGAAAGCCCATGGCCCATATGGCGATGGCAAATATGGCCACACCACTGAGCAGCGTCAGCCATCGATAGCGCAGAGTGACGGTGAGGAAACGGGTATAGGCCTTGATCCAGCCGGTCTCCTGCTCGCCGTGATGCAGGCTCTTGCCATCGCGCAGAAGATAGGCCGTCATCATCGGCGTTATCAGACGGGCGACGAGCAGCGAAAAGAACACTGCGACGGCGACTGTCAGGCCGAATTGCTTGAAGTATTGCCCGGCGATGCCGCTCATGAAGCTGACGGGGGCGAAGACTGCGATAATGGTCACCGAAATGGCGATGACAGCGAGACCAATTTCGTCGGCGGCTTCGAGCGACGCACGGTATGGCGATTTGCCGGATCGCATGTGCCGGACGATGTTCTCGATCTCGACGATGGCATCATCGACAAGGATACCCGTCACCAGCGTGATACCAAGCAAGCTGATCAGATTGAGCGAAAATCCGAGCATGTCGATGGCCCAGAAGGTCGGGATTGCCGACAACGGCAATGCAATGGCTGCAATGAGGGTAGCGCGGATATTACGCAAGAACAGGAAGACCACCACGATAGACAACAATGCGCCTTCAACCAATGAACTCATGGCGGATTCATAGTTGCCGTAGGTGTAGTTCACCGAATTATCGATGATGCTGAAACGGGCGTCAGGATATTTCTGCTGCAGCTGGTCCATCCGGGCCTGCACGAGCGCATAGACATCGGCGTCGCTCGCACCCTTGGCGCGGAATACGCCGAGCGATACCACCGTCTGGTTGTTCACACGGGCAAAGGACTTTGGCTCCTCATAGGCATCGGTGATCGTTCCTAGCTGATCGAGCCGCACGGAGCGCCCGCCGGCAATCGGGATTTCCACCGCGCGTAAATCATCAAGGGTGCGTGACGCGCCGAGCGTGCGGATCGTCTGCTGGGTGGTACCGAGATCACCGCGCCCTCCGGTCAGGTCAGCATTCATGGACTTCAGCGCACGATTGACGTCGGCGGCCGTCACACCAAGTGCGGTCAATCGATCCGGATCCAGCGCCACACGGATTTCGCGTGTGACGCCACCATAGCGCTCGACACGGCCGACGCCTTTCAGGCCCTGGATATCGCGGAGGATCTTGTCATCGACGAACCAGGAAAGCTCTTCCGACGTCATTGTCGGCGCCGAGACGCCGTAAGTCAGGATCGCAGAACCCTCCACGTCGACCGAATTGATTATCGGTTCCTTGATCGTTGCGGGAAGGTCATCGCGGATGCGCGAAACTGCGTCCTTGACGTCATTCAATGCCTTTTGTGTATCGACCTCGAGCCGGAATTCCACCAACGTCGTGGAGTTGCCTTCGGTCAAATTGGTCGTGACGTTCTTAACACCGGTGATATTTGCCACCGAATCCTCGATCCGCTTGGCGATCTGCGTTTCAAGTTCTGTCGGCGCTACGCCCGGATCGGTAACAGACACCGAGATCAAAGGCACATCGATATTGGGAAAGCGCGTGATGGGCAGCTTGGCAAAGGCCATCAGGCCCAGCACCACCAGCACGACGAAAAGCAGGATCGACGGGACGGGATTGCGGATGGACCAGGCGGAAATGTTCCAGTTCATTTGATGGCCCCCGTCGCCTCGTCGGCTATCCGGACAGGCGTGACGCGGTCACCATTGGCTACGAACGTACCGGCACGCGCCACGACATCTTCGCCCTCGCCAAGGCCTTGCAGCACTTCGACAGCACGATCATTGCGAATGCCAAGTTCAACCTTGCGGCTTTCGATGACACCATCCTTGACCACCTGCACGAGCGCCGAAGTGCCATGGTAGACCACGGCAGAAAGCGGGACGTTGACGCCTTCACGACGGGTCAACTCGACTACCGCGCGGGCAAAGTTGCCGGGCCGGATCGATGCATTCCTGTCGAGCGCGATTTTGACCGAACCGAGACGCGAGCTTGCGGTGATCTCCGGCGATATCAGGCGGACACGGCCGGCGACAGGGTCGTCCAAGCCGGAAACCCGGACGGAAACCGGCATGTTTTCTTTCAAGCGCGGCAGATCGACTTCGGGAATATTGGCCGCCAGCTCGAAATCGCGATCACGGGCGATGCGGAACAGAGGGCCGGCATTGAAAGAGACAATTCCACCGAGAAGTGCATTGCGGCTCAAGACCACACCGCTAGCGGGTGCCCTCACATCAGCTTTCTCCAGCCGCAGCAGGACATCGCGCTTTTGCGCGGCAACGAGCTGCAATTGCGACTTGGTGGCTGACAGAGCCTGCCGGGCCGTGTTGAGACGGGCATTGGCGCTGTCATGCGCGTTGGTGGCGTTGTCCAGTTCCATTTTGGAATTGATGCCCTTCATCGACAGGGCACGCGCCCGCTCCAGAGCTTCCTGCGCCTGGCGAACGGCAATCTCGGCGTCGACGATCTGCGCCTCGGATTGGGCAATGGATGCATCGGCCTGGGCGCGTTGCGCTTCGATCTGAGCCAGCTGGATTTCGAGCGAGGATTTATCGAGGCGCGCGAGGATATCGCCCTCTTTCACCACGTCGCCTTGATCGGCATTGAGCTCCAGAACAAGCAAACCGGCGACATCGGTACCGACTGCCACTTCCTGACGAGGCACAATAGTACCCGTAACGGTGAGCGTTGCGACCATTTCATTGATGCCGGCAGGGATGACATTGATGACCGGCGGCTTGGCTTCGTGGATTGCTGCCAGCGTTTTGTCTTCGGCAAATCCGCTGGTGGCCGTGGACGATGAAAGGCCCAAGGCAAGAGCCAGGGAAATCAGTACTTTTTTGCTATTCTGGCTCATTGGAAAACCCGGGGTGAGAGCAATAT
>NZ_JBFUMG010000216.1:0-7163 GCF_054049495.1 Phyllobacterium sp. P5_D12
ACCTACGACAGTATTTCATTTTCCTATCGTCATCAATGCGACGATCACTGGTCCCCACGCCGTGAGCAGAATATTCCCGACTGCATATGGAACGGTATAACCCAGTGCGGGAACATTGCTGCGGGCCTCGTCTTGTATCGCTCGAAGGGCGGCCGTTATCGTCCCGGCTCCCGCGCAGGCTCCGAGAACCACGAGAGGGTTCATTTTCAGGACATAACGGCCGAACAATATCCCGATCGTATGAGGCAGCAAGGCGGACACCAGTCCCACGGCCACAAGGCTGAGCCCTGTTTCCCGAAGACCCGAAATGAAACTGGGGCCGGCATTCAGGCCGACCACGCCGATAAAGATGCAGAGCCCGACGGTGTCGAAGATCCATATTGCGGGTTCCGGGATTCGACCGAAGAAAGGGTATACCGACCGAAGCCAGCCGAAGACCAGACCCATGACGAGAGCGCCTCCGCTGGCGGTCAGGGTCAGCGGTATACTTCCAATTGTAACCGAGAGCAGGCCTACGAGACCTCCGAGTACGATGCCCGTCCCCACAAAGACCATGTCTGTCGCGGTCGTCTGACGGTCGGCATACCCCAGCTCCTTTGCCGCCTTCTCAACCTCCGGCTTGGTGCCGATCAGCCGCAACACATCACCCCCATCGATCCGGGTGCCGGCCTCAATAGGCATCTCGACCCCTGCCCGCATAAGCTTTCGCAGAAAGACCCCTCTGGCGAATTCAAGTTGTACGAGTTCTGCGAGCGCCTTTCCCACGAGCCGCCGCCGCGTAACCACGACATCCAGTACTTCAATAGGGATGTCGAGCAGCGACTTGTCATCCACCTCCGGACCAACAACCGCTCCGCTCTTCACGTGCATTTCCTGCCGGGCGAGCACAGCCACCACATCGTCTTTGTGAATGACCGACCCGGGCAAAACTTCGACGATCTCGCCGACTTGGCGGATACGTGTGATGAAGACACGGGCGCTCTTCGGAAGCGCCTCAAGTTGCGCGACGGACTTGTCGAAGAAATCAGGGTTCGTGACACGATACGCACGAACATCGAAGAACTTCGCTCCCGAGGTGACGCCGAATTCCACCTCGTCGGCACCCGCGACGGCAGCCTGTGCTTTCAAACCTTCGTCGCGCAGGTTGATTCCCATCAGCTTGGGTCCGATTGTCGGAAGAAACCAGACGAGGCTGGCCGTTCCGACAAGGTAGGTAACTGCATAGGCGACCGGAATGTTGTTCAGCAGACCATTTATCTCCGCCGCAGGGATCGGCAGCCGCTGAATGGCCTCTCCGGCAGTTCCGATCACCGTGGATTCCGAAAATGCCCCGGCAAGCAATCCTGCGGCCGTACCGACGTCGTAATCGAGAAGCTTTGCGAACCCAAATGCCGTGAGCAAGCATGCAACGCATAGAATGATGGTCAACATCACTTGAGGAAGCGCATCACTTTTCAGTCCGCGAAAGAATTGCGGCCCTACCTTGTATCCAGTGGTAAAGAGGAAAAGATCGAAGAAAATTGTCTTCACGATCGCCGGAATCTTGATGTCGAGCTGTCCGATCAACACCCCCGCCAGGAGTGTCCCCACCACTATGCCCAGACTAAAGCTTCCAATCTTGACGCGGCCGATCAGAAAGCCGATCGCCAGCGTGAGAAAGATTGCCAGTTCAGGATTGTCCTGAAGCGCCTGCACCAAAAAGGCCATTTTGTGCCACCCCCGTTTTATCTCCCAGTTCAGCCGAACAACAGTGCGATTTATGTAAGTTTCCGCTGGAACAGCTACTGTTCATTGGCTCTTAGTTGGCGCGTGGAATTTAGCTTTGCAGCTTCGGTGCTGGCGGAGCCTTGGCTACGTCATCGCCAAAGCATCCGTATCGTCCGAAGCGGGCTGTCAAGACAAGATCATCGCGAAATAGCCAAACACCGTAAGCAGGACCCCTGAAACCGCATAGCCGACGGGGAAACCGATCCAGGGTACATTCGATTGGATTTCRACTGCTGCCTCTCGGCAAGGCCCACTGTGRCTGCGCGCGCCGGCTACAGCGCCCATAAGTATAGCTGGGTTCATTTTGAATATGTGAAAGCCGATGGCCCAGACGATGACTGGCGGAACCGAGCAGGCGACGAAGCCAACYAGRAAAATCTTGAGCGCSAGGGCCCMGGTCAACTGAGCAAGGAGCGAGTTGCCGGCATTGATTCCAACGATGGCGACAAACACGACGAGGCCGAGATCTTCCAGGATGTTGCGCGCCGCCGACGGGGTATTGCCGAAGAAGCGCAAACGGGATGCCACCGACGAGACGATCACGCCTGAGACCAAAAGCCCGCCCGCATTGCCGAGTCCAATCGATGCCCCAAACGCWGGGAACTGGATTGCACCAATCAACAAGCCCAAGATCATGCCGAGCGACAGCGTCAGAAGGTCGGTCGCGCTGGAGGGCCTTACTACCCGTCCGAACAGTGCTCCAACTTTGTTGACCGCATCCTTCAGTCCWACCACGGTCACCACRTCCATCCGCTGTAGCTTGGTATCGTTTCCKATGGGTAGCCGCACTCCGCCTCGCTCCAGTGCCGTTACCTGCAGCTGATCGACCCCCGGCAGWGCTCGCCATTCCTCGCGTGTYTTCTTGACGATCTCGCCGTTGGTAACGAGAATCTCCGCAGAGTCGAGCGGGATGTCGAGTGCAATTTTGTCTGCGACTTCCGGCCCGATCAAGCCCATCTTGTCGGAGAGCGTCTCCCGCCGGCCGCCGAGCGCRATGACGTCGCCAAGTTGGAGTGAAAGCGTTCCWGTGAGYTCTTGGGGYGCACCGCCCCGCACCACGTTCACTACGCGGTATTCCGGATTCTCGTGCAGCAACTCACGGACTGTGCGCCCTTTCCAAGCSGCGTTCTCGAGCCGATAGGCGCGTAGCCCTCCGGCCGTCCAGCCGGACAGCGTCGGTGCATCGCCGCTCGCCACCCCGTGCTCGGCCTCGTATGCGCGGGCCGCGGCACGSGCATCCACTCCCCACCACTTGGGCAGATACTTGGTGATCAAGATGATGCCGACCGTTCCCCAGATGTAGGTGATGCCATAAGACAGCGCAATCATCGCGCTCGCCTGCTCGGGTGTYGTGCCGGCCGGMAGAGCCATCGCTCCTGARGTCACGGCTTGTTCGGCCGATCCRATYGCCGCGGACATGGTCTGAGAGCCGGCCAGCATTCCGCCTGCGGTCCCCAACGGKARATCMAAGATAATTGCGCCRAGCACGACGATCGTCAGYCCCACGATACAACTGACGAACGCCAATACGGTGAATTTGATCCCGTCCCCGCCCAARCTGTTCATGAACGASGGTCCGACCCGCAGTCCAACGCCGTACATGAACAGGTAATAAAACATGCTCTTCGTAAAATTGTTCAACTCYAAYTTCACGCCRTAAATCGATCCGACGACGGCGAGMCCGCAGCCGACGATTATGGCAGCCGCCACCATGCCGAGCCCGTAGCCCATCACACTCTGCCGTCCTATCCAAACTGCGAGCCCTACGGTCAGGAAGAGCAGCATGAAGGGGTTGGCATTGAGAAACTCGAAGAATGTTTGCATGTCGCTTTCCCCTTTAACGTTTCGACTTGGCGGAGATGACATCAGGCCGCAAAAGCTTGAGCCCGCGCGCTTTCTCGTAGCCGTGTATCTCCTTCACATCGAGCTTGCGCATAAATTCGATGGTCTCTTGTGTGATCACCTGGCCGGGCACCATGATCGGGAAGCCGGGTGGATAAGGAATGACGAAATTGGCCGAGACCATTTCTGGCCCTTCACGAAGCCGGCGGTCGCATTCTTCTCCGTGCAGGGTCACGTATTCGCAACCCGCGGCGTCGTAAGCACCGTAGAAGGCAGTGCGCATGTCTCCCTCGGGCGTGGACCGGCCCGCGTCCTGACGGAACGCCTCATGGAAGTGACTGAAGTTCGGCAGGTCCGGCACATCGGTCATCAAAGACTTCACCCGGGCTGCGAAAGCGTCCTGCCCTCCGCTGCCCCCATGAACCAGGCGGGCCTCAATGCCGTTGCAGATCTCCAGCAGGACGCGGAGCAACTGCGCGACGTCGCTGCGCGTATTGTTGATGTTGGATTGCAAAAGGACCGAATTGCGCGACGTTTTGTTGAGTTGGATGTCGTATGTATTGGCGAGCAGCGCCTTGAACTCGGTTCCGTCGAAACCTGCCGTTCCGCAGACCAACGTCATCCGGGTGGGGTCGAGGCAGAACTCGTCTTCGTGCATGCTGCGGACCTGCTCGGCCCACGTCGTGCCAGGAGCCAGGAAATCTACGAACCCGCTGTTGCGGTATTCTGCCGGAACCATTCCATCGGCACCGAGCACCTTGAAATACTTCGAGATCAAGGGATGGGAGTTGACCTCGCGCCGAATGGAGAGCGATATCTCGATCGCGTTCAACACGAGGCCGTAGCCTTCCAGCTCCATCTGCCGCCGCGCCACGTCCAGACTGCCGATCAGTTGCTGGTTCGGGCTGGTCGAGGCATGGGTGAAAACTGCCTCATGGAACTGCGATTCGACTGTGTGGAAGTCGACGTCCTTTACGAGCACCATAGAGCCTTGACGCAGCGCGGACATCGATTTGTGTGTTGAATGGGTTTGGTAGACGCGAACCCGCACCTTGCGTGGGTCCGGGATCAGCCGCGTCTCCAGCAACTTATCTGCCGAAGGGTCCGAACCGAGTTCGTTCTGTTGCTTCTCGTATGCCTTGATCGAGGCAGGATCGTGTATCCAAGCGCCGATTGCGGACGCTGCGCCCATTGCGGTTCTAGGACGCAATACGGGCGAAAAACGCGCAAAACCGAACCACGCCTCATCCCAGAGGAACACGAGATCTGGCTTGATGGCGAGGCATTCCTCCATGACGCGGCGCGTGTTGTAGATGTGGCCGTCGAAGGTGCAGTTGGTCAGGTCCACCATCTTGACCCGATCGAGTCTGCCCTCCGCCTTGAGGTCCAGAAGCGCCTTTTTTACGCTGGCGAGAGGCACTGCGCCGTACATCGAGTATTCGGTCATCGGAAATGCGTCAACATAGAGCGGTTGCCCACCCGCAAGTACCAATCCGTAATGATGGGACTTGTGGCAATTGCGGTCGAGGATGACGATGTCACCCGGGGCCACAATCGCCTGGTGCACCATTTTGTTCGAGGTGCTGGTTCCGTTGGTCACAAAGAACGCGTGGTCTGCCCCGAAAGCGCGGGCGGCCATCTCCTGTGAACGTTTGATGTTGCCCGTCGGCTCAAGCAGGCTGTCGAGACCGCCGGTTGTCGCACTGCTTTCTGCAAGGAACAGATTGATGCCGTAGAACTCGCCCATATCGCGGATCCAGTCGGACTTGAACACTGACTTGCCACGGGCGATGGGAAGCGCATGGAAGGTGCTAATTGGCCGCCGGGCGTACTTCTTCAAATTGTCGAAGAAAGGGGTTTCGAAGCGCCGCTGAATGCCTTCGAGCACGGATAGATGGAGCTCCAGCGGCTCCTCGATGGCATAAAGCACCCGACGTATGGAAGCGGCCCGCGGATCGCCGGCCAAACTCTCCACCCGGCGATCCGAGAGCAGATAGACGTCGAGCTCCGGGCGCAAGCGCTTTAGCGAATTGGCCAACAGCAGCGACAGATCAGCGTCTTCCCTTCTCGCTTCCTCGGGCACGAGGTTGGCCAGAACGCTCCGCAGCACGGGAGCCGGGTGGCGCGAAGTATAGGTGAAGCCCTCGAAAATCGTCACGGCGGCAATATAGGGATTTATGATGGCGGCGCAGATTGCATCCTCGAAGCTTTCCACCGCGACCATCTCGTAAATGAACGCGTCCTCTGGCCGGCGCAGCTTCCGCATTTCCGCGATTTGATAGACAGCGTGCGTGGTGGCACCAGGCGCGACCATCAGCATCTCGAAATAGGGACGCCTTGCTTCCCTGCCGCCCAGCGTCGGCGGCAGAACGTCGGCGGGCGAGTCGGCAACCTCGTCGGCAGTACCCCACTCGGCTGCGTCGTACTTGAAGTCGCGTGTGACAATGGCGGCAGAGACGCGCCGCACCAGTTCGGTGAAGCCAACGGCATTGTCGCCCTGCAACTTTTCGCGCAGCGCGCCCATCAGTCCGGGGCCGGGAAACGCATGGAACTCCTCGATGGGCCCCAACTCTGCAAAAGCCGCTTCAACCGCGGCCTTGTCGGACCGMCCSSTCGACCAGGCCCGCGAAGCGCCCACGATATCACGCCAGCGATCCGCACGTGCTGCCGGCATTGAAAAAAAATGGTCGATTCTGTGATCGGATGTCTTGGCTTTTGTCGTCATCACCTGCCTCCTTGCCTTGGGTGTCGATCTCTCGACGTCATCAAGCCGGACACCTTCATGGGTGTCGCACAGTCGTGTTGCGAATTCTGAACTGCGATCATGGGTTCTGCCTGCGCCAATGGGCAAGTATGTTACTGTATTCAACATCCCCAAAGGACGACCGATCATTATGGGGCGCGCAGGCCTGCTGGTCTCACGCTCACGTGTTCGTACCGATTGCAACGATCATTGTGGTGCGTGAAGAAGACGGATTTGCGCGCCAAAGGGTGAAATTGACAATGATATCAGCCACTAACCCCTGAGGGTTCCGGCCGCGGCACCCTTTATCCTGCAAGTGGAGGACACCGATCCTTTCGGCCCCACCGCGCCGATCGCGTGTGCAACTGCCTGCAACCACCCACTGCCTTCGAAAAGCTCTCCAGCAACGTTAGGGGCGTATGATACACAGTACTATACTGCCAATTGGCGCGTGCGCTTGAGGGGCGCTCGCCTTGGGCAGTCAATATGGCCCAAGGTTCCGAGACTAACGCGGGCGAGTCCCTCGACAACGATAGCGCGCGCTATCGGGTGCGCTTGCAGCCTTGGCAACCGGCCCTCAATTTTTCCCGTGTCCAGGAAGAGTTCGAGGAGCGACTTCGCGTCCGCAGAGGGACATACATCGACGCGGTGATATGTCGTTCGATTTCGAGGCAGGTCGAGCGGGCCGCTCCCAAAGTTCGCCCGGCCTGGCCTAGAAGTTGCGTTGGAAGCGAACGATACCCCCGACCGCGTCGTCCTCTCCGCTTTCGAGGAGGGCTTCCTCTTTGCGTGCACCGCCGAACTTGGTGTA
>NZ_JBFUMG010000217.1:0-7136 GCF_054049495.1 Phyllobacterium sp. P5_D12
ATCCTGTAGCGGTCCCCGATGCACACTTCAGCGTCGGCCAATCCCTCGACGGTGAAATTCTCTGCGAACTGCCCATAAACGAAGTCGTTTCGCCCCAAGTGATCCTGCCAGTACCGGTATGAATCCATCTGATAGACAAATACGGCGCGCCGTTCGCCGCCATGGCCGGCAAGGTCTGCCTGACCATCGCCGTCTATGTTGAGCCGCCGCACCATGCGCTTGCCTTTGACCGGTGTCTTCCAAACGGCCGTATTGACCGTCTTGCCTTGCCACATGATGTCGCGGGGCAGGCCAACATTGACCGAAAGCAAACGCATCATGATGCTTCTCCTTGCAATGATCAGCGCAATTTAAGGGCCGAATGACCGATGTAGAACGAGCGGCATCTTTAAGCGAAGGGTAAAAGAACGGCATCGCCTAGAGATTCAGCTTCAAAAGATCGAAATCGCGGCACTACATCCTCCAACCGATCCTGGGACTCTGCTGAATTTAGGATACGATTGAAGGCGTTGTCTTTCCAGCTGTTCTATGGCGTTGTCGATACCTTCGCGTCAGTGATGGATTTCAACGCTGCAGGAGCAAGCGGACTTCGCGAAGCACAGCGCGGTGGATGTAACACATATACTTGCGATTGCTGATTTGAGCACTACGCAGGCAGCCAGACTCTACTGCGTCGTCGAGCAAGGTGCCCAGACCTTTGATTGCATCATTGAAGAAATGGAACAGCATGACATTGACGACGACCTTGTCGAGGCGGCCGAGGAGACAGCTGACATATGTAAGCCGGCACAAGCTGCTCATTGTCGGATCGGCTGAATGCGCTGGCGTCTTGGCGTGGGTTCGCGATGCACAGCCTGAGGTGGGAGGCTACGGCCTCCGACGATTCTGTTTCAATCTGGCGACGCACCGGAACTGGATCAAGATGACGTGGGAAGCAAACATCCAAAACCTCGTCGAAATTGGCGCGGTCAAAATCACCCGGCGCGATGAAGCCGTCATTCACCAGCGCCTGGCAGACGCCGAGGCATATTTAACGGACACACGAAATGTTACGACTACAAAATCACGCTTCTTGGCAGTTGAAGGTGTGCGCCAGGTAAGCCTTGCGGTCGCCAACCATGCCGGGATCAACGTAATTCCCAACGCCCAGCACAAGGTTGACGTGTCGCAGCTGGCTGCAATGAATACCCAGCTTGAAACCGTCGTTCCGGGTGCAGCAAAAGAGCTGTTTCATCGCCAACGTAACCATAGCTGTTGAGCGCGCGAGCAGCCGTTGCACGCGAGACGTTTGMGTAAGCCGCCACATCCTTCAATGTCGCCGGTTTTTGAGCCATTTCACCCTTCTCGAAAGCAAGTACGTTCCGCCACTTTCGCTTCTTGTATCCCTGGCTTGCCGGTTAGCATAGGCCGGGCACCATAAGAACTCGACTTCGAAAGTGAAACGATGTTCCCGCTTACAAAAACGTTGGAAATCTCACTTTTTGAAATGCCTCCTTACCGCGATGACGTATAACGCGAGCGCTTCTTTGCATTACTATGCGTTACGGGTGGATGTACGGTCAGAACCGCGTTGGTCTGAAAGGCTCCAGAAGGGGGTTTGCCTGCCCCGTTGCAATTTCACCAGCCATAAGTTCTCCGGCAATTAACCCCAGGGTTGCACCACTATGGCTGAAGGCGACGTAACAGCCCGCCACCTCCTTCAGAGGACCGAATACGGGCTCGCCGTCCCCTGGAATGGGCTTGGGGCCAATACCGTAGTTCGCTACCGCAAGTTTTGGATTGCCCTCCAGAACGTTCGAAGCCTCATCGAGAAGTCCCAGCATCGTTGATTGGTCCACGTGATAGGTGCCATCCGGGCGCGTCACGACCTCTTCCTCGGACCAGGCGGAATCAAGGGCGAAGCCGCCCGACGGCATCGGCCGGATGGCGACGCGCGGCGTGTTCAAAACTGCGCGTAGAGGATGATCAATCGGCTCCGTACGCACCAGGAGCGCAATCGGCGTCGCATTGGGAATTGTCTTGCCGATCTCCATGGCCATGGATGGAACCGCAGCCCCGGTTGCAAGCAACACTGCGTCCGCGCCAATCTCTCTGCCATCTTCCAGTATGGCCGCTCCGGCCCGTCCACCAAGGGTCAACAGCTTGGCGCGGCCTCCATCTGTTATCACCTCGCCGCCAAGTGTCTGAAATTCGCTAATCAGAAAGGCAATAAGTGAGGGAAGATCTACCCATCCTTCACCAGGGTTGAAAATGGCGCCTTGGGCAGGGACAGACCGCGTGTCCACGCCGGGCGTAACCGACGCTATCTCATCGGCAGACAGCAGGTGGGCGTTGTAGCCTATCGATCGCTCATAGACTAAAACGTCGGCAATTTCGTTCCTGGAGTCGTCGGCATCCCACGTCAATCCACCATCGAAACGCAGCCAGCCGGCTCCCGGATACGTCGCTGCCAGGGTGCGATAACGATCGATCCCGGCGAGGCGCAGATAGTGGTAAGCGGCAGAACGCTGACGCGCGGAGTTGAGCCAGGCGAGCGAGCGTCCCGATGCGCCCCGCGCAAGCGGCCCATCATTGACGAGAATGGTCCGAACACCCTGCCGCGCAAGATGCAAAGCAGCAGATGCACCGAAGATACCGCCGCCGACCACGACGACTTTCGAGACTACGGGAGCGGATAAATTCATGTCGTTACTTTCATATTGATGAGCTGGTTTATGCCTATTCCCGCAGTGCTGGTTGTTACAGCACTTCAGCCAGGAACCGCTTCAGGCGGGGACTTTTTGAATTGTCGAAGATTTCAGATGGTGAGCCAGTTTCGACCACGCGGCCTTCATCCATGAAGATGACCTGGTCGGCGACCTTCCGGGCAAAACCCATCTCATGGGTGACGACCACCATCGTCATGCCGCGCCGGCCAAGATCAGCCATGAGATCCAGTACGCCCTTCACTAATTCCGGATCGAGTGCACTCGTCACCTCRTCGAAGAGGATAACCTCCGGCTCCATCGCCAGGGCGCGTGCAATCGCCACACGTTGTTGCTGGCCACCGGAGAGTCGTCCGGGCCGATGATCCTTGCGTGAGGCCAGACCGACATCGGCAAGGCTGGCTTCGGCGATCCGCTTTGCCTCGCGTTTGGGCAGGCGCTTGATCTTGACGAGGGCGAGCATGACGTTTTCCAACGCCGTATGGTCCGGAAACAGGTTGAAATGCTGGAAGACCATGCCAACCCGCCGACGAAGCGTTTCAGGTTTCATCGTCAGGATTGTCGTTCCATCGAGGAGAATATCTCCGGCCTTCGGTTCGACGAGGCGGTTTAGGCAGCGGAGCAGCGTCGACTTGCCAGAGCCCGAGGGGCCGATAACGCAGGTTACCGAACCGGCCTTCACCGCGAGGCTCACCTGTTTGAGAACGTTAAGGTCGCCATAAGCCATGTCGAGTTCGCTGATAGCGAGGCTGCCGCCTGTGAACCGCGGTTTTGCCGGATCAATCCTGGCCCTGTCAGGCTCGGCGCCGACGGGTGCCTGGCGGTTGACGGCGTCGTCCAGTTCACCGACTTCGACAAGACCGCTGGTGAGCGTGCCGGACGTGTGTTTCCCCGTCCTTAGACTGTTGTCAATAAAGTTGACAAGGTGGGTCAGCGGCACAGTGATGATCAGATAGAACACCCCGGCAAGCAACAGCGGCGACAGGTTGCCGGTAACAACCGCCTGGTCCTGGCCGACACGGAAAATCTCACGCTCCGCCGCCAGCAGTCCAAGGAAGTAGACAAGGCTGGAGTCTTTCACATTGCCGATGAACTGATTGACAAGTGCTGGCAATACGCGCCGGACACCTTGCGGGACGACGATGAGGCGCATGCCTTGCCCATAGCTCATGCTCAAGGCGCGGCATGCTTCCATCTGGCCGCGCTCGACGCTTTGAATTCCCGCGCGGAATATCTCGCCGATATAGGCACCAGCGATCAGGCTCAGCGCCAGAATGCCGAGCGGATAGGGAGATGGGCCGAAGAACTCTCTTCCAATGCGAGCAAAACCTTGGCCAATGAGCAGGATCGTCACAATGGCCGGCAGGCCGCGGAAGATATCCGTGTAGATACGGGCCGGCATCCTCAGCCAGAGCGATTGCGAGATACCCATGACTGCAAGAATCATCCCGATGATTACGCCGAGTACCGTCGATGCTGCGGCGAGGATCAACGTGTTCTTTAACCCGACGGTAATCATTGTCGGCAGGACCGCAGCCATTGCGTCCCAATCGAGGAAACTGCGACGCAGGTTTTCCATCCAGTCCATGCTGTTCCCCTTGACGTTAGGTTGGGCTGTAAGCGTGCGGGGTTACAGCCCGCCAGGTGCTATTGCTTCTTCGGAAGGTACTGATCCGGCATGGGTGAACCCGGGAACCATTTTTCGTAGAGCGTCTTCCAGGTGCCGTCCTCCATGGCAGCATGCAGCGCCGTGTTGAGCGCCTCGCGGAAGGCATCGTTGCTTTTGCGCACGACAAATCCTGCCGGTGCATCAAATGAGGGAATATTCGCGGCGATCTTCAGCTCGGGATAGCGTTCACTGTATTGCTTGGCGGCCTCGTAGTCGAGGAAGTGGGCATCAACCGTTCCGTTGTTCAGGGCTGAGATAGCAGAATTATTATCCGGGAATTTGACCAGATCGGTGCCCGCGAAGTTTTTTCCGGCATAGATTTCCTGGAGTGTCCCCTGCACGACGCCAAGTCGCTTGCCTTTCAAGCCCTCGGCAGACGTTATCGCCTTATCCGAGGTCAGGACAGAAAGGTAGCCGGCAAGATAGCCGTCGGAAAAATCTACTGTCTTCTTACGTGCTTCCGTGGTTCCGATCGCGGCCACGGCCACGTCGAACCGCTGGTTGGCGACCGATGGCATCAGGGCTGAAAACTCCTGGCCGGTAAAGATCACCTGGTCCTTCTGAAAGCCGAGACGGCTCGCAACGTTAAGAAAGAACTCGATATCGAAACCGGTAAATTCGCCCTCCGCCGTGGTGAACGTATATGGTTTGGCATCGCCCATGGTGCCGACACTGATCACCTTCGGATCGATGAGACCATAGGGATTGTCACCGGCGGCCAGCGTCTGTGCGACGGAGAAAAAGCCGGCCAGCATCAAACTTAATGCAACTGCGGCCCGTCTGGCCCCCAGTGCGAGCATCTTGGTTCCGTTAATGCTTATCATCTGTTGTTCTCCTCTGACGTTGTACTTTGTCTGAGCCTGCCGAGATCCGCAGCTGTAGAGGTCAGGAAACTCGGAATGGTCGACATCATCAAACATATTTTTCTTTATTGAGACCGGTCTCTTATTGCGTGAGACCGGTCTCAATGCTAATTGATATATTCACATTGACCCGCCGTCAACAACTCTAGTAGTCGTCAGCACATGAAAAGTTCGAACCCCAGAATCCACTCGGTCACAGTCGCCGATGTCGCGCGAGAGGCAGGTGTCTCGAAGGCCACGGCGGCGCGCGTATTGGGAAATTATGGGGTCGTCAGCGAGAAGATAAGAACTGATGTCTTGGCGGCTGCCACGCAGCTGGATTATCGACCGAACGAACTGGCAAGGAGCATGACAACCGGACGATCCGGAATTATTGGCGTCGTGGTCGGTGACATCGAGAATTCTTTCTTCGGCTATGCTGTGCGTGGGATCAGCGACACGGCCCGTTCTGCCGGCTTCAATGTAATCCTGGCAAATTCCAGCGAGCAGATCGAGATGGAGAAGGCGGCGGTCCGGGTGTTGATCGGCAAGCGCGTCGACGGCCTGATAGTAACTCCGTCGGAGTCCCGCGACATTTCACACCTGCGCGAGATACATCGTTCGGGCAGACCCCTGGCGCTCCTCGACCGTGCGCTTCCCAATTTCGACGTCGACACTGTAACCGTGGACGATCGCAAGGCAGCCCAGCGCGCCGCAGAAATCTTGACCGCATGCGGCCATCGAAGGATCGCCTATATCACCGCTGTCGATTTCGCAGGGCATGAATATAAAGATTTGGGGCAGATCTATACCTCTTCCGTGCGCGAACGCATCGAGGGCTTCATGACGGCATGCGACATCGCYGGCCTGCTGCCAACGGACCGGCTGATTATGCTGGGTGCGACCACGCCGCAGGCGACGGCCGACATCACCGACAAGCTGTTGTCGCGCTCGAACCCGCCGACGGCGATCATTGCGTCGGACAGCGTGATCGCTCTTGAGATTTTCAAGGTCGTGCGGCAGCGCAGCCTGCGCATTCCTGAAGATCTGTCGCTCATAACATTTCATGACGCGGATTGGACAACTGTTACCAGCCCCCCAATTACTGTTATAGACCAGCCCGCCTATGTTCTTGGCCAGACAGTGGCAGAGCTTCTTATACGAAGGCTGAAGGGGGAAGCCAGACCTCCGGAACGGATCATAGTTCCGACCTCGATCATCGAGCGGGGTTCCGTTGCGCCGCCGGTGGACCAAGGTTGATCTGGCGCTGGGTAATGAGAGATGCGGAGCCCGCGTATTCGTGGCAGTTATCGAATCGCACATTGACGCCCACGAACTTTCAGACGTTGTCCATCAGGAATTTGCCGACTGCGGACCGTCCGAGGCACTTCGAGGGCGTGGTCTGTTGCCAAGTCGGCGTAAAAAACCGCCATCAGCCTGTCGGATCAACAGATTGCTATTCGTAGTACCCCCTCTTGATCGCCGACGTCGTGAGGCCATTGGGGAAGCGGCGTAGAACCATCGAAATCAAAGGATGGTAGGTGAGGTTGAGCGCCCAGTTTTGTAGCGGCAGCTATCGCGGAGATCCGCTTGGAAGCTGCCTGTCCGCAGACGGCCCCATCTTGGTCATTTATAGCGTTAGTTCAGTTGCCGCAATGACAGGTAGATGATGCATATCCATGGCTCATCGGAAATCTCACTTCAAATGTCCGCCTTGAAATGAGCGGAACCATCGCCCCCAATAATCCCAATCGAGCTGCTTGGTCAAGCAACACGTTAGCTGGTCGCTGTGTCGGGATGGATCAGGCTAGTGGCGTACCATTCCCGCATCGACATTCAGCGTCTGGCCCGTGATCCAGCGCGCATCTTCGGAAGCAAGAAACGAAACCACATCGGCGATATGTTCAGGCTGCCCTTTGC
>NZ_JBFUMG010000218.1:0-7092 GCF_054049495.1 Phyllobacterium sp. P5_D12
GCTTCCGGATGATGCGATGATCGGTAATTTCAGGACTTCTTGCCCGCGACTTCTTCATCCCAACGACGGAATGCAACGACCATCGAAGATGGCTCCAGCGGAATTTCGACGGGATTATTGGCAATCCAATCTGCGTATTCCTTGCGGCCAAACTCTGCGATCGCATCCTGGCTTTCTTGCGGAGCCATGGTGATCGGCACATCCTTCACAGCCGGACCCGGATAGAAATAACCCTGGTCATAGGTGAAGGCCTGTTGTTCAGGTGTCAGCAGAAAGCTCATCATATCGAGAAGGACTGCAAGCTTGTCGTCTGCAATGCCTTTCGGGACGCACATGTAGTGCGCATCGGCGACCCAGTGAAAACCTTTGAGAGTCGCGACTGCCGCTTCCTTCGGAACGACCCCAAGCACACGCGGATTGATATCCCAGCCGGTGGTGGAGACAGTCATGTCGCGCGTGCCTTCACCGAGTTCCTTCATCAAAGCGCCAGTGCCGGTCGGATAGTACTCGATATATTTATGCAGCTCCTTAAGGTAGGTCCAAGTTTTGTCCCAGCCTTTTACCGGATCACGCGGATCAGTGTCGCCGAGGAGGTAAGGCAGGCCCATCAGGAAAGTGCGGCCGGGGCCGGAATTTGCCGGGCGCGCGTAGAGAAACTTGTTGGGGTTCTCCTTGGCCCAAGCCAGAAGTTCTTCCGCTGTGGTTGGTACTTTTTTGACGCGGTCGGGCATATATTCGAGCAGCGGGCCGGACGGGTAATAGGTCACCACCACGCCGACATCTTTACCGAGCGCCAGCATGCGATGGGCAGGTTCTAGGTAGATAGCCGCTAGATCGGGCAGCGAGGCGGAGTGATCCGGCAGAAGCTTGACCCACAGGTCCTGGGCGATACCCGCAGAGAGGGCATCGGTACCTGTCAGAACGAGATCTATATCCAGCCTGTTTGCCGCCTGTTGAGCTTTGATCTTGCCCGGAAGTTCCGGAGCTGGCGCCTTGGTGAAGGTGATCTTCGATACAAGTTCGGGTTTGGCTTTTGCGTAATTCTCGATGGCTGTCTGCGTCAGTGCCAGATTGCCCGCTACGTCGGCGATATTCAGTGTTACTGGTGAGGTTGGCAGTGCCAGCTTGGATTGAGCGAATAGTCGCGTTGCCGGCAGCGTGGCGACTGCTGCCAGACCGCCAATGGCTTGTCTGCGTGTTATGCGGATCATGGTTTCCTCCCTGTTGGCTCAACGCCCTCGTTTTCAGGTATGGCCGGGTTCCCAGTGTCCGGCCGCTGTTGAGATTTGATATATTAATCTATCAGATCGAGATAGCAAGGGCTTTCGCCTTGAACTTTAGGCCAACACTGATACGGCGGCACCGTTATTCAGGAGACTCTCCAACCTGCGCGCGACCGTTTCGTGAAATTTTTGGCTTTTCGGGAGATCCGCACCAAAAATCTCCTCCATGCCAAGAAATGCATCCAGAAGGTCCCCGGCCTTTGTCTTTCCTGCCGTGCGCTGCTTGAATTGGTCGACGAGCGGATCTCGCACATCGATCGGTTGGCCTTTTTCGTCCACTCCCGTAGCGTAGTGCATCCAGCCGGCGACACCGAGAGCGAGATAGTCGAAAGGCTTCTTCTGTTCCAAACGCTTTCGGATCGTGTTCAACAAGCGTTGCGGCAATTTCTGCGAGCCGTCCATGGCGATCTGCCACGTGCGATGGCGCAGCGCCGGGTTGCGAAAGCGTTCGCGCAGCTGAGCTTTGTAAGCGTCCAGGTCGAATCCTGGGAGCGGCGGAAGCGTCGACGTAATCTCGTCGTCCATCATAGTTTCAATGAATGCGCTGAAGCCTTCGGCCTTCATCACATCGGCAACCGTCTCGTGACCGGCGAGATAACCGAGATAAGCCAAGGTTGAGTGGCTGCCATTCAAGAGCCGGAGTTTCATCAGTTCGAATGCATCGACATTATCGACGAATGCTGCGCCGAAGTCCTCCCATGCCGGACGGCCGGAAGGAAAATGATCCTCCACCACCCACTGTGTGAAAGGCTCGGTCATGATTGGCCATGCATCGAATAGTCCCGTAGCCCGGGCCGTCATGGTGCGATCGGCATCGGTCGTAGCCGGGACAATCCGGTCAACCATGGTCGAAGGAAAGGCGATGTTTTCGCCAATATATCGCCCAAGCGCAGCGTCGCGCAGTTCGGCAAAGCGTGTAACCACCCGCTTGAGCGTTTCGCCATTGGAGGGAAGGTTATCGCAGGACAACAGCGTGAAAGGCGCGACACTATTGGCGCGGCGCCGGGCCAGTGCTTCTACGATAAAACCAATAGCCGAGCGCGGTGTAGCGGGATGAGCAAGATCGTGGACGATATCGGCGTGAGATTCATCGAGCGAGGCGGTGGCGGGCGAATAGCAATACCCCTTTTCCGTCACGGTCAAGGAAACGATCCTGACGTCGGGATCTGTCATTGCAGCGAGTACTGATTCCGGATTTTCGGGTGCGACCAGAACTTTTGCGACGCTGCCAATCACACGGAAGCTATCGCCGGCGCCATCGCGGGATGCGACAGTGTAAAGTCCGTCTTGCGGTTCGATTGCCTCTTTCGTATCGCCACTGCGTAACGAAACACCCAGTATGCCCCAGCGATTGTCGCCACTGGCGAGTACGCTGTCCGTATAGACGGCCTGATGTGCTCTGTGGAATGCACCGATACCGAGATGCACGATACCAATCCGAACCTGGGTTCGATCGTAGCCGGGTTGCTTCACATTTGCTGCCAGATGATGCAGCGTCGAGTTGGAGAGGCGGAGCATTTCAGTCATTCTGTGCCTGCAATTCTGGTTTCTATGTCAAAGCTTGTAAGTTTGTTTCGCCAGGCGGTAGGCAAGATCATGCACGATTTCCACCGCCTCGTCCTCTTCCAACCTGTGATCGGCGACAAGCCGCGCCAGGAATGCGCAATCGACGCGCCGGGCCATATCGTGGCGCGCGGGAATGGACATATAGGCGCGCGTATCGTCGTTAAAGCCAACCGTATTGTAGAAGCCGGCAGTCTCGGTGGTCAGTTCACGGAAGCGGCGCATACCCTCCGGACTATCATGGAACCACCATGCAGGACCAAGGCGCAAGGCTGGATAATGGCCCGCGAGGGGAGCGAGTTCCCGGCTGTAGCTGGTTTCATCGAGGGTGAAGAGGATGAGTGTCAGCCGAGCGTCGTTGCCAAACGCGTCAAGCAGAGGTTTCAGTTCCTCGACATAGCCGGTCGAGCGCGGAATATCCGCTCCTTTGTCCGTTCCAAACCGTTTGAACAGAGCGGGATTGTGATTTCGGTAAGAGCCGGGATGAATCTGCATGACCAGGCCATCTTCGATACTCATTCGCGCCATTTCCGTCAGCATCTGCGCGCGGAAGAGGTCGGCGTCTTCAGGCGAAGCGCCTTTCAGCACACGTTCGAATAGCGCTGACGCCGCGGAGACAGAAAGATCGGCGGTACGCGCGTTCGGATGCCCGTGATCGCTGGACGTGGCGCCACGCCGTTTGAAATAGGCACGGCGCACCCGATGCGCTTCGAGATATCCCTCATAGTCGAGTTTGGTGCCTGCAAGTCCAACGAAATCCTCTACGTTTGGGAGGAAGTCCGCACGCGATGCATCTACGACGGCATCGGGACGGTAGGCGGGAACGACGCGGCCATCCCAGCCTGACTTCAAGATCGCGTCATGCGCTGCGAGTTTATCGGTCGCTGCATCGGTCGTCGAAATGACTTCGATGCCAAATTGTTTGTAGAGCGCCCGCGGACGCATGGATGGTTCCGTCAGGCGCTCGGCAATCCGATCATAAAGCGCATCTGCATTGTTCTCGCCAAGCCGCTCCTCAATGCCGAAAACCGTTTCCAGTGCATGCTCGAACCAAAGGCGGGAGGGTGTGCCCCTAAACAGATAGAAGTGCTTCGCAAACAGCCGCCATATTATGCGGCCGTCAGCCTCGACCGGGCCTCCATCCTGACGCGGCACGCCGAGATCTTCCAACCTCACACCCTGAGAGTAGAGCATGCGAAAAATATAATGATCGGGCTTGACAAACAGGCTCGCCGGGTCTGGAAACGCCTCGTCATTCGCATACCAAAGCGGATCAGTGTGACCATGTGGTGAGATGATCGGCAACCTCTCGACCGCACTGAACAGACGGCGGGCAATCCCTCGTGCATTGGGCTCGATCGGGAAAAGTCGGTCAGGATGAAGTGCCATTATGCGTCCTTGCTACCACCTCGCGCCTGCACCGACCTGGATGCGAAGCCGTTAATGCTCCGTTTATGATGGCAGGTTGCGCCATTTGTGAACATTGATGATCTTGGCGAACTGTAAATAATAATATATTAGTATGTCAACTGAGACCGAATGCACTTGATATCATCGCATAACGCCGGTCTCGGACTATGAATCGAAATGGAATTCCATCATTCAATGATCAGATGATCGTGAATATGGAAATGGAGCACTGCGATGACAGCAGAAAACCAGGGAGACAAAGGCTTAACTATTGCAGCGCCGCCCGAGGTAAGAACTTCAGGTATCAATCGCGGCGCGCGCGCTACAAGCCCGGGACCCCGCGGGACGCCGGCCGGGCGGATGACCACTGCCACCGCAATTTACCGCGAGCTGCACGCAGCCATCGTAGCAATGGAGATGACACCGGGAACTGCCCTCAACGAGAAGGTCCTGACCGAACGCTTTGGCGTCAGTCGCACGCCGGTGCGCGAGGCGTTGATCCGCTTGGTTGAAGACGGACTTGTCGATGTCTTTCCGCAATCGGGAACATTTGTCGCCCGTATTCCTGTTGCGCTGATCCCCGAGGCTGTGGTGATCCGCCAGGCGCTCGAGGGTGCAACCGTGGAGCGTGCAGCGGCCGTCGCAACGGCCAAGGATGTCGAATGGCTCGATGAAATCCTCGCCCGCCAGCGTTTTTTTGCCGATCGTCAGAACACGAGTGCGTTTCACGAGGCCGACGAGGCTTTCCACGAAGCGATTGCCGGAATTTCCGGCCATCCTGGCATCTGGCACTATCTCAAGCCGGTGAAGGTGCAAATCGATCGGGCGCGGCGCATGACGTTACCGGGTTTGGGCCGCATGGAGCATGTTCTGTCCGAGCATCAGATCATTCGCAATGCCATCGAAGCCCATGACGTGCCGGCCGCCTGTGCGGCGATGAAACAGCATCTGAATGCCGTCATCCCCGATATCGAGACCTTGAGAAAGAGCCACCCCGGATCATTTGTGTGACAGGGTTGGCGGTGTAATTTGACGGAGGAATGAATGCGTCAGGCATGGCGATGGTTTGGCCCAAAAGCCGGTGTCTCACTCGATAACGTGCGGCAGGCCGGCGCAACCGATATTGTTTCGGCGCTCCACGAGGTTCCAATTGGTGAAGCATGGACAACGGCGCAAGTGCATGAGCGTAAGTCACTGATTGAATCGACACCAGCTGGACGGACGCCGCTGACCTGGTCGGTGGTCGAGAGCATTCCGATTCCTGATGCAGTAAAGCGCCTCGGTGGCGCTGCCAAGCACGAGATTGCCGCCTGGATCGCTAGTATGGAAGCACTTGCGGCCAACGACATCAAGGTCGTCTGCTACAACTTCATGCCCGTGGTCGACTGGTGCCGCACCGATCTTGACTATGTCACGCCGACCGGTTCGACGGCCATGCGCTTCGATCACAACGTGTTCGCTGTGTTTGATTTGCACATCCTGCAGCGAGAAGGTGCCGAAAACGATTACTCAAAGGCTGACCGCACGATTGCCAGCGACCTCTATAAAGCCATGGATGCACAGGAAATCGCTGATCTTACGCGCAATATCGCCAGCGCGCTCCCTGGCTCGACCACTGAACCGCTGACCATACCTGCGTTCCGCGACAAGCTCGAAACCTATTCCGGCATCGATGCGAACCGCCTGCGTCAGCATCTGATTGAATTCCTGGAGGTTGTGACGCCGGTTGCCGACGAGCTCGGCGTAAAGCTGACCCTGCATCCGGATGATCCGCCCCGTTCGCTCTTCGGCCTGCCGCGTATTGCTTCGACTGAAGCAGACTATGCGGCGCTGTTCGATGCAGTACCCTCGCCTGCAAATGGCATGTGCCTCTGTACCGGCAGTCTTGGTGTGCGGGCGGACAATGACCTCCCAGAGATCGCCAGGCGCTTTGCTTCGCGCATTCACTTCACCCATCTGCGTGCGACGACCCGCGAGGGTGATGGCCGCAGCTTTCACGAAGCGGCTCACCTTGAAGGCGACGTGGATATGGTGGCGGTGTTGCGCGAGCTTCTTGCCGAAGACCACAAGCGCGACAAGGGAAAGAGTATCATTTTCCGCTCTGATCACGGGCACCGCATGCTCGACGACCTGAACAAGGACGTGACGCCCGGTTATCCGGCGATTGGCCGCCTGCGCGGCCTTGCCGAACTGCGCGGAATTATACATGCGCTGGATGCCTCCGCGCTCGCATAATCCGGACAAATTTTTGAGTTTTCAAAGCCCTGGTTTTCACGAGCCAGGGCTTTTCTACATCTAACGAGTTACCGATTTTTGAAGCGCACCGACCAACTCGTAGTCATCGCTCAATAATTCTATTGGCATTCATCACATTGTTGCCATATTCTCGACCGTTTGCAGTCATACCGCATTTTACTATAAGCATCGGTCATCACTTTTTGAATCATATTAAGACAAGTTTTTTGAGTAACTTAGATCATATTTCGGATTGATCTCGACGAAGTCTCCGAAACGGGTCACCTCAAGGCCACATTTCTCCAAAATAGAGAGAGCTACTCGCTCACGCCACGATCTACTTGCCCGGGGGTCAATCTCTACGCGTGTGTCTTCAGTCCGGCTGTTCTGTGCCGCGGGCTACTCAAAGTGTGAATTTCACATGGTCTCTTTCGCAAGTATCCGCACGGTACTTATTTCATCCATCCTTTTTCTGATGTTGGGCGCTGTATCCGCCAGTGCCGGTTCGGCATGTGGCGGTGCTTCGTGGTATGCCCTACATTCCAGAACCGCTTCCGGCGAACGGATGAACCCCTCCGCTCTCACCGCCGCTCATCGCACC
>NZ_JBFUMG010000219.1:0-7045 GCF_054049495.1 Phyllobacterium sp. P5_D12
GCAACAATGTGCTGCACTCGCTCGTCGAGGCAGCAGCGCGATTTGATTTCAATCTCAACATCGCGACGCCGGAAGGCAGCGAACCGGACAGTAAATATCTTGATTGGGCCAAGCGCGCTGGCGGCAAGATCAGACTGACGACGGATCCAATTTCGGCCGTCGAAGGTGTCGATTGTATCGTTACCGATACCTGGGTATCGATGGGACAGGAGGGTCGCGCGCGCGGCCACAACGTGTTCATGCCATACCAGGTCAACGACGCATTGCTAAAACATGCCGACCCTGATGCGCTGTTCATGCATTGCCTTCCCGCACACCGCGGCGAGGAAGTGACTGACTCCGTCATTGATGGACCGCACTCCGTCGTTTTCGATGAAGCGGAAAACCGTCTACATGCACAAAAGGCAATTCTTGCCTGGTGCCTCGAAGGAGGTCGCCCGGATGCCTGATTCTTCCATCCGCACTGACGAGTATATATTCGCGGGCGATGATGCCGTGGTTCCATTCCAGGTCGAGGAACTCGACGCGCGCGGGCGTGCCGTTCAGCTCGGACCTACACTAGACGACATTTTGAGCCGCCACGACTATCCGGAGCCAGTAGCGAAGCTTCTGGCAGAGGCGATCGTCCTTACGGTTCTGCTCGGCACATCGCTGAAATTCGATGGGAAGTTCATCTTCCAGTCCCAGTCGGACGGACCAGTCGACATGCTGGTCGTCGACTTTCGCACGCCGAATTCCGTTCGCGCGTACGCGCGCTACGACGAGGAGCGCTTGGCCGAAGCCATCGCTGAGAACAGACTTTCGCCGGTCGAGCTGATGGGTGGCGGCACGCTCGCACTCACCGTCGATCAGGGCGAATACACCCAGCGGTATCAGGGCATCGTTGCGCTCGATGGCTCCAACCTCGAAGAGATCGCCAAGACCTATTTCCGCCAGTCCGAGCAGATTCCCACCGACCTTCGTCTTTCGGTTGCAAAGCTGATCGAACGTGGCGAAGACGGCAAGCCGGTCGAGCAATGGCGCGCCGGTGGGCTCATCGTGCAGTTTTTGCCTGAATCGGAACTGCGCATGCGTCAGCGTGATCTACCATCGGGTGACGCGCTGGAATCTGACGACGACGAGGAAGTCGACCTCGTCGAAGACGATGACTGGGCTGAAATCAAGGCACTCGTTGCGACGATCGAAAGCTCGGAATTGACCGATCCTCAAGTTGGAGCCGAACGCCTGCTATACCGCTTGTTCCACGAGCGGGGCGTCCGAGTTTTCGACGCAGTGCCGGTGAACGATGATTGCTCGTGCTCACGGGAAAAAATTGCCGGCGTACTGTCTGGCTTCACTGCTGAAGAGATTACCGACAGCATCGAGGATGGCAAGATTAGCGTCACCTGCGAATTTTGCTCGACAGAATATGAATTCGATCCGGCAGAGTTTTTGCCAAAGAATTGAGCAATCAGGCGCGCATTGGCGCGGTTATTTCGTGAACGATCGTTACCACAATTAATAATGCGATGTATGCGCAGATAATCAGCCAAAGCGGCCATACTCTCGTTGATTTCTTCGCCAGAAGGCCGACGATGAGACCGGGGACCATCACCAGCGCGACCAACTGACTGACAGCTTCCGTTCTCGTTGTGAAGCTTGGCAGACTATAGCCGAGAAACTGTGCGCCTATGGCCAAAGCAAAGGCAACGGCAGAGCAGGCCAAAGCCTTGATGTAAGGCGATTGAGTGCGATTTGTCTCTTGCATCAGTTCAATGTCCGTAACTGATCGGGCAGGTCAAGTGAGAATGCTGGAATCTCGATATCAAACCGTACGCCGCTGTCGGTCTGCATTGTATAGYGACCGACCATGACGCCAGATGTTGTCGTCAGGGGACAGCCAGAAGAGTATTGGAAGGAGTCGCCGGGATTGAGAATAGGTTGTTCACCGATGACGCCCGGACCGCGTACTTCCTCCGTGTGGCCATTACCGTCGGTGATTTTCCAGTAGCGCGCACGCAATTGCACAGTAATCTCCGACTCGTTGGCGATGGTAATGCGGTATCCCCAAACGTAGCGGTTCTCTTCCGGATTGGATTGCTCCTCCAGATAGAACGGTTCGACGGTAACCTCAATATCGCGGGTAATGGCTTTGTACATACCTTCTCTCAGTTTATGTCCCTCATATCGCGGGTCGGCGCCATCGCGTCAACCATCGAGAGAAAGTCCGGTTTAAATCCTTCGTGATCGGCGCATTTCTCGCTAATATAGGGATGAAGCCGTTCGGTGGAGCTAAGCAATTCTGTTGATGAGCCTCGAAGAATTTGCAGAAATGGCGCTTTCATTTCCTGAAACTATTCAGGCAAGTCATTTCAACACGACCGATTTTAGGGTGAATGGAAAAATCTTTGCAACGCTGCGCCCTGAGAAGCTGCGCGGTGTATTGTTGCTCACTCGGGAAGATCAATCCCTCTTGTGTGAGACGTCGAGAGATATGTTTGAGCCTGTACCGGGACGCTGGGGCGAAAAAGGTTCGACCTATGTCGTTCTGTACAGCGCCGATCCGGACGCGGTACGCAATGCCATAGCGATCGCCTGGAAAAGGGCCGCGCCAAAATCAGTCTCGGCGCGGCATATCCTCTAATTTTCTACAGTGTCGCTTTCAGAGCGATATCGAGATCCTCGATCAGATCGTCCGCATCTTCAAGCCCGACCGACAGCCGTAATAAACCATCGGAAATACCGAGTTCGGCGCGGGCCTCGTCCGTGAGATTTTTGTGGGTAGTGGTGGTCGGATGGGTGATCAGGCTCTTTGAATCACCCAGATTGTTGGAAATCTGGATGACTTCCAAGGTGTTCTCGACATTGAACGTCGCCTTCTTGGCGCCCTTTACTTCGAAGGCGATCAGTGTGGAACCGCCCGACATTTGCTTGGCGATGACATCAGCCTGCGGATGATCGGCACGGCCCGGATAAATTACCTTGGAGATCGCTGGATGATCGGCAAGGAAATCGGCGATTTTTGCTGCGCTTTCCGTCTGCTGGCGCACACGTACAGCCAAAGTTTCGAGACCCTTCAGCATGACCCACGAGTTGAACGGGCTAAGACCAGGGCCGGTATGGCGGAAATATTCGTGCAGATTTTCGTCTACCCACTGCTTGTTGGAAAGGATCACGCCGCCAAGACAACGACCTTGTCCATCGATATGTTTGGTCGTGGAATAGACAACGATGTGCGCACCGAGTTCCAGCGGCTTTTGGAAGAGC
Organism: Phyllobacterium sp. P5_D12; assembly: GCF_054049495.1. Taxonomy (NCBI): domain Bacteria; kingdom Pseudomonadati; phylum Pseudomonadota; class Alphaproteobacteria; order Hyphomicrobiales; family Phyllobacteriaceae; genus Phyllobacterium; species Phyllobacterium sp. P5_D12. Next base: position 3,247 of record NZ_JBFUMG010000219.1, read on the forward strand.
GGCGTCGCGAAGACGTTATCGACAATAAGCTTGGCGCCAACGGAATTGGCCACCTGTGCCACAGCCGCAATATCGATGACTTCCAGTGTCGGGTTGGTCGGGCTTTCGAGGAACAGCACCTTGGTGTTCGGGCGGATGGCGTTTTGCCAGTTCTCGATCTTCGAGCCATCTATCAAAGTAAAATCAACACCGTAGCGCGGCAGAAGCGTTTCTATGATGTAACGACACGAGCCGAACATCGCCCTTGCGGCCAGAACGTGGTCGCCGGCCTTGACCTGGCAGATGATGGCTGCTGCCACAGCCGCCATGCCTGACGCCGTAGCACGCGCATCTTCAGCGCCTTCCAATGCGCACATGCGCTTTTCGAACATGTCCGTTGTCGGGTTAGCATAGCGGGAATAGATGAAGCCCGGCTCCTCACCCTTGAAACGGGCTTCAGCGGCTTCGGCGCTGGGGTAGACAAAGCCTTGCGTCAGGAACAACGCTTCGGACGTTTCACCGAAGCCTGAACGCAGCGTTCCGGCATGGACGAGTTGGGTTGCGGGGCGCAGCTTGCGGGTGATGTTCGCGGTCATCGTCTTCTCAATCTGCCAGAATCTGGCCAATAAAAAACCGGCCTTGCGTGAATCGCAAAAAGGCCGGACGAAACCGGGCCTCTTTTAGCAAATTATTTAACGTGGCTGCAAGCCGGCCGGCCAAATCACCACGGGATAAAACTGCTTTAATCCTCTCAAGCGCTTGCGTCAACCGGGCGAGACGCTAAAGCTTTTGTATGTTTCTGTAAGGTTTTGGCGATTGACATGAGTAGACATCAAGCAGGTATTCTGGCGGACGGTGGCATCAGGGCTCTGTATCAGGCCGGCGCGCTCAGGACAGAGCGGGATTTCGATGCTGATCAGATCCAGCCTGCAAGCCTTGACCTGCGGCTTGGTACGAAAGCCTATCGGGTCCGCGCCAGTTTCATGCCGGGGCCTGGAACCGCCGTTATCGACAAGCTTGAGCGGCTCAAGCTGCATGAAATCGATCTGACCGAAGGCGCGGTGCTTGAAACCGGCTGTGTCTATATCGTTCCCTTATTGGAAAGCCTGAGCCTGCCGCCTGAGGTTTCTGCTTCGGCCAACCCCAAAAGCTCCACCGGTCGACTCGACATTTTCACGCGCGTCATCGTCGACGGTGCACAGGAATTTGACAAAGTGCCAGCAGGCTATCACGGGCCGCTCTATCTTGAGGTCAGTCCGCGCACCTTTCCCATCGTGGCACGTGCCGGTTCGCGTCTGTCGCAAATCCGCTTCCGCACGGGGCGCGCGCAATTGGAAGAGGTAGAACTCACGGCTTTGCATGCGGCGGAAACCTTGGTCGCTTCCGAAACGCCGAACATTTCCGGCGGCGGCATCGCGCTATCCATCGATCTGACCGGCGACGCAAACGGTCTCGTCGGCTATCGCGGCAAACATCATACCGGTGTCGTTGATGTGGATAAACGCGGTGTGCATGACCTTTTTGATTTCTGGGAACCTATCCATGACCGTGGTGCACGCGAACTGGTGCTCGATCCTGATGAGTTCTATATTCTGGTTTCGCGCGAAGCTGTGCATGTGCCACCGCTTTATGCCGCAGAAATGACGCCTTTCGATCCGCTGGTTGGAGAGTTCCGCGTCCACTATGCCGGTTTCTTCGACCCAGGTTTCGGCCATACTGCTGCGGGTGGAACCGGCAGCCGTGCGGTACTTGAGGTGCGCAGCCATGAAGTACCGTTCATTCTCGAACATGGTCAGATCGTCGGGCGCCTGATCTATGAGCATATGCTGGAGCGCCCGCGCGCGCTCTACGGAACCGACCTCGGTTCCAACTACCAGGCACAGGGCCTGAAATTGTCAAAGCACTTTAAATGATACGCGGGGAACGCTTGACAAGAATGGGCTTCAACGAACATTGATAAGCAGATGCGGGTGTAGTTCAATGGTAGAACGGCAGCTTCCCAAGCTGCATACGAGGGTTCGATTCCCTTCACCCGCTCCATCTTTTCCAACACCGGAGAACAAATGTCGGAAAGAATGAACCGCTTCCTGGGAGACTCGCCCGGTCGAGTCCTTGTGAAACTGATCGTGGTCTCGTTGGTGGTGGGTGTCGTCATGAATGCCTTCGACTGGTCTCCTATCGACATTCTTTATGGTTTCGAGAACTTTATTCGCCGCATTTGGAATCTCGGTTTTGGTGCTATCGAACGTTTTGCCGCTTATTGCCTGCTCGGCGCGGTTGTTGTCATTCCCTGCTTCATCATTTTGCGCTTACTGAGTTATCGGCGCTAAAATTCCGCTACAGCCAATTTCGGCCTGAAGGAGCCACAATTGCCGGATACCGGCGGGAGGTCTCCCTCAGGAATCGTTCATGTCCGAAAAGAATTTTTATCTGTCGCGCCGCAACTTTCTTAGCCTCACCGCGGCTGCGGTTCTGCCGCTATCTGCCTGCCAGACTGCCATGAAAACGCCAGGAAAAGTTGCGGGAGCTTCGGCTGCGGCTGCTTCAAACGTGCAAGCGATCCGCTCCGCCAATGGCCTCGGTGGGCTGAACGCTGACCCGTTGCTGGAACGTGCCGCCTCGCAACAGGCAGGCTACATGGCAAGTGCTGGCCGTATGGCTCACACAACGGGCTGGGGTCGCGGCTTTGCCTCCCGTGTAAGGGATAACGAAATCCATGGTCTTGCCGCCGAGAATATCGCCATGGGGCGCATGAACATGGACCAGCTTTTTGCCAGGTGGATGGCATCACCGCCGCATCGGCGCAACATGCTAGATCCGCAGTTTACCCGTTTCGGTCTGGCCTATGCGGAGTCCACAAACGGCAGTGCCGAGCGTTATTGGGCGCTGGTTCTGGCAAGTTAGCGTTGATTGCCGCGATTGCACTGGAAACCGCGCCGAGTAGGTGGCATAGAGCAATAGTAACCGTGTGGTTGCAATCTCCGGTGCTTCATGACAATCGAGACTTCCCCTCAGCCAGGATCAAAAATTGTTCGACCGTTCGAGGTGACCAACAAGTTGATGCTGGCGATTACGATTCCGGTAATGCTGGCATCGCTGACGACGCCATTGCTCGGACTGGTCGACACTGCGGTGATTGGCCAGCTCGGTGACCCGCATCTGCTGGGCGGCCTTGCAATTGGTGCACTGGTTTTTGATTTTCTGTTTTCGACAATGAATTTCTTGCGCGCGGGCACGACGGGGCTTGTAGCGCAGGCAATGGGAAGGCACGACAATGTAGAACAGCAAGCGGTCTTTTGGCGCGCCATAGGTATCGCCGCCGTAGCCGGTGTACTCTTTATTGCGGCGACGCCTTTGATCCTGCAAGCGACAATCAGCTTCATGAACCCGGACAAGGCCGTCTCGGACGCCATGTTGACCTATGTCTCGATCCGCTTGCTGTCATCGCCCATGGCGCTTGGTAATTTCGTGGTTTTGGGTCTGTTGCTCGGTCAAGGAAAGGCCATGCAAGGGCTGTACCTTCAGTTCCTGCTCAACGGTGTTAACGTTGTGATGACAATCTGGTTCGGCCTCGTTTTGGGCTGGGGCGTTGCGGGTATTGCTTGGGGTACCTTGCTCGGTGAAACCGTTGCGCTCGCGGTTGGCCTATTCATAGTCTACCGGCAATTCCGTGCAGTACCGAATCCGTCCCGAGCGCGCGTTCTGGATATGCACGAAATCCGCCGCATGTTTACGGTCAACCGCGATATCATGTTGCGGTCGTTCTTCTTGTTGATCGCCTATGCCTATTTCACCCGCGCTGGAACGGAAGCGGGCGCGG
>NZ_JBFUMG010000220.1:0-7004 GCF_054049495.1 Phyllobacterium sp. P5_D12
ACTGTGCCCAGACCATTCAAATAGACGGGTACATCACTTTGTACCGCTGCTGACGCTTCAACCGGTATAAGAGCAGCGGCGGGCTGATCTTTGGCGACCGTTTTATCGTTACTCGCGAGCCAGAAGACTCCGGCTGTAGCAAGCACGACTGCGCCAATGACTATGCTGACTTTGTATCGAAGTGAACTTTGCATTCTGTGCTCCAAGTCGACTTGCATGGTATTGACGCGTTAATTGTTCGAGGAAATACGGCAATGCGCTTCGACGCCGTCGTCATCATCCTGCGCCCGTCAGTTAGATGGGGTCCGTCCAAGGCTCTGCACGAGTTTGTTGTGATCGATCTTTGACAAGTATTGCCACGCTCAGGGCCAGTTGCCGGCGGCAATTTTGCCGAAAACCAGCTCAAAGCTTACGCCTTTCCGTTCTGGCGATAATAACAGTCAATCTGGATTGCGGACACCCAAACCAAAGTATGAGTTTATCAGACGAGCGCATTATTCCCGTCCACGCCTGTATGATGGAGCATCTTTCCTTGCCTCGTTAACCTACAGCCCGATGCCAATGCGCCGAAGAATCTTGACGATGTCTACCGGAGCCTTATTCGCCGACAGACTCAGCATTCTTATTGCATTTGCCAGTTGCCGTCTTGACTAGGCCTCTCGCGGACAGAACCGCTCGGGCCGGACAAATTGCCGATGGGTGGAACTCTTCCGCCCTCACTCTTCCTGCACAACAGGGGTTTCGGAATAGATATGGGTATAGTTCGGTTCGCGCTGCGGTTCCCGCACACATTCTACGTGTTAGCCGCCTTAATACTTTTTCTTGGCGGAGTCGCAAGTTACGAGATGCGAACGGATATCTTCCCGGAAATCAACATTCCGGTTGTATCGGTGATCTGGAGCTATGGTGGCCTCAGCACACCTGAAATGGAGCAGCGTGTCACCACCTATAGTCAGTATGCAATCAGCTCCAACGTCAATGGCATCAAGAATATCGAAGCGCAGACCCTAGGCGGGCTGTCGATACAGAAGATCTATTTTCAGCAGGACGTGAATCTTGATCTCGCAATTGCGCAGATTGTGTCGGCGACAAACGCCATCCGCGCGCTTTTGCCAGCAGGAATCCAGGCGCCGCTCGTGGTGCAGTTCAATGCCTCCAGCGTGCCCGTCCTGCAGATCAGCCTGAGTTCCGATACACTCAATGAGCAGCAGCTGTACGACTATGGCATCTATCGCATTCGCCAGCAGTTGGCGCCAATCCCCGGTATCACATTGCCAACCCCCGCTGGCGGGAAATACCGGCAAATCATGGTTGACCTGGACCCGTCGAAGCTGCTTGCCAAGGGTCTCACCCCACTCGACGTCGTCAACGCAGTTAACACGCAGAATCTGACCCTACCTTCAGGTACTGCCAAGATCGGCGATACCCAATACGTTGTGCGCACGAACGCGACGCCGGCGACGATCGATGAACTCAACGACATTCCGGTCAAAGTGGTCAATGGGGCTACGGTTTTCGTAAAAGATGTCGGTCAGGTTCATGATGGCTGGCTTGTTCAGCAAAACGTCGTTCGTCAGGATGGGCGTCGTTCAGTCCTTCTGAGTGTCATCAAGAATGGCAATGCTTCAACTTTGGAAGTGGTCAATGCTGTCCGGCGAGCATTGGTTACGGCACGCGCGTCCGCGCCTCCCGGTATGGAGATCAAAGAGATTTTCGATCAGTCGGTATTCGTCAAGCAGTCCATCGCCGGCGTGCTTCGCGAAGGCGCCATCGCGGCAGCCCTCACTGCGCTGATGATCCTGCTGTTTCTAGGATCGTGGCGATCGACATTGGTCGTCATGATAACCATACCGCTTGCAATCCTGTCATCGGTCATTGCGCTGTATTTCCTTGGAGAGACGCTCAACACCATGACGCTTGGCGGCCTCGCACTGGCCGTGGGCATCCTTGTCGACGATTCTACGGTGACGATCGAGAATACGCACCGGTTGCTCACTGAAGAAAGACAATCGCTGGCGCAGGCGACGCTGCACGGAGCGGCAGGCATTGCTGTGCCGACGCTGGTGTCGACCTTGGCCATCAGCTGCGTGTTCACGTCCGTGGTTTTCCTTGAGGGACCGGCCAAATATTTGTTCACGCCGCTTGGCATGGCAGTCGTGTTCGCCATGCTGGCGTCCTATGCCCTTTCGAGAACCCTCACCCCGATCACGATTGGTCTGTTGCTGAAGGGTGAGCGGCATGGCACGTCGAAAAATTGGTTCTCCCGCTTTCATGCCAGGTTCGAGCATGGATTCGAGGCGATGCGTGTCCGCTATGTCGGGCTGTTGACGTTGCTGCTTACACGTCGGTTGATCATGCCGGTCGTCGCCGTCCTGGTCCTTGCCCTTGGAACCACCTTGCTGATCTTCGTCGGTCGGGACTTCTATCCTGCGATCGATGGAGGCCAAATCCAACTTCATGTTCGTGCGCCCGCTGGAACGCGGATTGAGACGACAGAGCGCATCTTCCAGCAAGTCGAGGAAAAGATTCGCGAGATCGTTCCCGACAGCGACCGCCAGCTTGTCGTCGACAATATCGGGCTCCCAGCCCGAGCGTATAACCTGGCGTTCACCGACGGCTCGACGATCGGCGTCAATGATGGCGTTATCCTTGTCGCCCTCAAGCCTGGCCACGCGCCTACTGCCGACTATGTGCGCAAATTGCGATCAGCGTTGCCGGAAGCGTTTCCAGATGTGCTGTTCTATTTTCAGTCGGCCGACATCGTCACACAGATTCTCAATTTTGGTCTCCCCGCGCAAATCGATGTCCGCACCGTCGGGTACGACCGTGCCACAAACCTGCGGGTGGCAACGGAGCTCCAGCGGCGCATCGCCGCCATTCCGGGCGTCGTGGACGCCCACCTCCAACAGGAAGTTAACGCGCCGGCGTTCGACACTACGATCGATCGCACGCGCGCAGCGCAACTCGGCCTCAATGCAGACACCATCGCCACGAACATCAATGTTAGCCTGAGTTCCTCGGAACAGGTCTCGCCCAATTTCTGGACTGATCCAACGACCGGTATTCCGTATTATCTCGCTGTTCAGACACCTGAACCAAAAATCAGTTCCCTGAACGACCTCGGCAATACGCCTGTGTCCTCAACCATATCCACAGCCGGTACTCAGATACCAGGACTGCTCAGCAATGTCGCAACATTCAAGCGGAGCAGCATCGCAACCAATAGTAACCAGGCGAATATCCAGCCTCTTTATGAAGTCTTCGCAAGCGTTCAGGGCCGCGATCTCGGGAGCGTTTCCAACCAGATCAACGCAATAGTGACGGATATGCAAAAGCAGCTTTCTCCCGGCAACACCATTCAGGTCGCTGGCCAGATCCAGAGTATGAACGACGCTTTCTGGGATCTTGGTATCGGTCTCCTGTTCGCTGCGGTGTTCGTTTATATGTTGATGGTCGTAAACTACCAGAATTTCGGTGATCCGTTCGTCGTCATCCTGGCGTTGCCTGCAACCTTGTGCGGCATACTGGTCATGCTCTTTGTCACCGGAACAACCCTTAACGTGCCCTCTTTTATGGGAGCGATTATGGCCGTAGGCGTCGCGTCCGCTAATTCGATCTTGCTGGTCACGTTCGCGAGAGAGCAGCAACTGACGGGCAAGCCGGCGTTCCAGGCGGCGATCGACGCCGGTCATACGCGCATCAGGCCTGTGCTAATGACTGCAGCAGCGATGATTGTCGGCATGATCCCAATGGCCATAGGTGGCGCCGGCGAGGAACAGAATGCCGCTTTGGCGCGCGCTGTCATCGGCGGCCTGCTGTTCGCGACTCCTACGACACTCCTCTTCGTCCCGTACCTGTTTGCGATGCTTCGCGGCGGACAGGACGGCAAGGCGGCCCACGGCGTATTCAACGAGGAACTAGCATGAAACCCTTAGAACCGTCAGATCGGCGCATCGAGCATATCTATAATCCACAACCGCAAGTGTCGCGCAGGTGGGGAGGCTGGCTTGTTGGGCTTGGCACGCTGCTCGGGCTGGTCGCGTTACTCTGTTTTGGTGCGTGGGGATATCATTCGCGAGCCGAGGAGGTTATGGCCACTGCCGTTCAGCTCCGCGATTTCGTGCCATCTGTGCACGTCGCCGAGATAAAGCCGAGTACCGACACCGTAACCGTTAGTCTCCCGGCAACCACCGCAGCCTTCGACGACGTCGAAATCTTTGCACGAGCCAGCGGCTATGTCGAACAACGTGAAGTTGATATCGGAGATCATGTAAAGAAAGGCCAATTGCTCGCCAAGATTGCCGTGCCGGAACTCGATGACCAAATCCTGGAAGCCCAAGCTACTTTGGGGCAACTCCAGGCGGCTTTGAAACAGGCGCAGGCTAATTCTGACCTCGCACAGGTCACGTGGGATCGCGATAAACCGCTGGTCGCCAAAGGCTGGATTACGCAGCAGCAGGGTACCATTGATGTGCAGACCCTAAAGGCGCAACAGGCGACGGTGGGTGTCGCGCAGGCAAATGTGAAGGCTCAGCAAGATCAACTTGAGGTGCTGAGTCAGCAACAACTTTATCAGCAGGTTGTCGCGCCCTTTGATGGCATCATTACCCAGCGTAACATTGACAAGGGTAGCCTTGTGCAGGCCGACACGACCAGCGGCACCTTCATGTTCGCCATCATGCAGGGAGACGTGATCCGTACGCAAGTCTTCGTGCCACAGGACGAAGCATTCGGGGTTAGCCCCGGTGACAAGGCCAGTATCGAGGTTCCCGAGACCCCGGGCCGTATTTTTTCCGGGACGGTAACGCGAATAGCCGATTCATTGCAGCCGGGGACCCGCACTTTGCTGACTGAAATCGACGTGCCCAATCCTGACGGTCTCCTCACGCCAGGAATCTACTGCACCGTCCAGCTCCAGATTCCGCGCAAGACGCCAAGCCTGTCGGTGCCCGCTGACGCCCTCATCTTCAACGCGAACGGATTGCAGGTGGCCGTCGTTGAGGATGGCACTGTTCACATAAGAAAAGTAGCTGTGGCAAGAGATCTGGGAACGACCATCGAAGTTAAGGAAGGCCTCAAGCAAGGCGACAAGGTCATTCGTAACCCGCCAGTGCAACTGGTGGAAGGTAGTAAAGTCCGCGTCAACACCGAAACCGTCGCACCAGCTTGATCAGAAGTCCGGCTCGCTCGACGATAATTGCGACAAAGAATATGCAGATGCTCAAGGAAAATGGATTGGCCCAACCTCAGCTCAAATCTGACGATGCTTTGTCCAGTGCTTCCACACACTTTCATCCAGCATTGATAATCATGACGGCTGCAGCCTTGCTTTTCGCTCCCGCCGCTCATGCAGCTGAGGTTCCGGCAGGCTTTGACACAGATCGATTGACGGTTGTTGCGAATGTCCATGCCGAGGGAGTTCAGTTGTATGAGTGCAAGGAAGATCGAGCTGGAAAAACACAGTGGCAGTTTCGCGAGCCCCTTGCGACGCTCATTCAAGATGGGGTCACCGTTGGCCGGCATTTTAGCGGTCCATCATGGGAATTTACCGATGGAAGCAGTGTCATCGGCAAAGTCGAAGCCGAGGCGCCGGGTGCGACGAAGGATGATATCCCCTGGCTAATGTTGCGGGTCATGAAACGAGGTGGCGACGGCGTTCTGACAAACGTTATCGCCGTGCAGCGGCTGGACACGCACGGCGGCCTATATTCGGGCCGTTGCGGAACTGAGGGAGCATTTCATGTTGAACCCTACTCTGCACAATATGTTTTCCTCGCGGGCCGACGTTGAGCCGGCGAGTTCTCACGGTACGATCACAGTAATATTATACTAAAACCATCAATGTGTAAGATTTAAATAACTAAAAGTTGGCAACAAATTTTTGCTGTCATGACATATATAATTATGTTATGAACATTTTCACGAAAATAATGAATTATATTTGTCAAAAAAGTGTTTGATCTGACTTATTGTAGCAAAATATGTAACATAAATATTATTTTTTGTTAATTTGACTTGTTATTTATAGTATATATTGTGGACTTGCAGACCGAGAACCGCCGGCGGTGGAGTTATATATCCAGCGTGACGCGACGGAACTGGACGGTCCTATAAAAGGAGGGCGCCAAGTTGCCCTCAATACTTAGGAGACGCCAAAATGCGCTCTTTTATCTTCAGAACTGCAATCGCTGCCCTCTTAATTTCCACTCCGTTCGCTAGCGCTTATGCCGCTTCGGGCGGTTCGCACGGCTCCCACGACTCGGGCGGATCGCGCGCCTCCCATGAGGGGAGATCCGTTAGCAATACTCGTGAGAATTTCGACCGTATAGGACTCCATGACGAGTCGAATGAGGGCAACACCACCAGCCCGTCCTACCTCTTCGGGAGCCGCATGGATACGCATTCCATGTTTCACCTGAATTAAGTGAGGTATGGCACCAGATAGGTGCGAAATCGCTCCCGGTACGCCCGGGGGCGATTTCGGTCGCAAATTCCCCCCGCTGCCGTGTTCCTCGCCATGTCGGTGAGCACCGTAACGAGCCGCCTTACATGCGTCCGGATCATGCTGGCTGAAAAAACTTCGGGATATGAGAGAGGCGAGCCAACAAGAAAGGGGCAGCAGGCCGGTTTCAGCACTGCTGCCCAAGGAAGCGACCGCGAGGGAGGGCAACGATCGCCGGGGGACTCTGTAGGGAGGTAAGCTCACTCAGACATGAGGCGTGGCATCGAAATTCCGGTGCTGAGGGCTAGTTCGATTTGCCCGCACTCGATTGAACCGTCAGCCAATCCGCAGATAGTTCACCCGCCACCCTATAAGGTTGCTGCGCTTGCAACGTCGCAAGAGCGTTACGCAACAGTTGAACACCTAACTGCACCTGTCCTTCTGCMAAGATCAACGCATCCGCTGGCTTAGCATCGGGTATTCGCGGCAGCAGTAAATCTGGCCAGTCGCCGRAGCGAGGTGAATCCATCGAGCTAACCTTCGCAACGAAACAATACCCGCG
>NZ_JBFUMG010000221.1:0-6938 GCF_054049495.1 Phyllobacterium sp. P5_D12
GTCTTTGGGTACCTGCCGGCCAGGAACGCCTCACGGCTCCAGCCAGCAGTAGCACTCAGCTCAGAGTAAATGCCTAAGGGTCGAGTTCAAGTTCGACGCCATTGTCACGCCGGCGGCGAGGGTACCGATCGTCGTATCGGTCATCTTCCCGGTATCTGTCCCGGCCGCGTCTAGAATCGGTGAAGACCGCAGCACAACCCTTATCTACCCAGATAGCGCCGCGATTGTAGCCCCAGCTGTCACCAGCTATGCAGGGTCTTTTTGAAATCTGCCTTGCAACACGCGGGCGGCGCATGTCGGCATCGCATTCCCTGTATCTAAAGTTGCGCGATTCGCATCTGACGGAATCTTGTGCCTGCGCGGGCACCACCGGCAAGAATTGCGCGCCGCCAAAGACTACAGCGAATGCCAGGATATATCGGTACATTTTCCCTCTCCGATACGGTTTCGAATCACCATTATGGTGCACCATTTTAAAGTCGAGTTGGCGATTTTTGTTCCGCGGTGGTTAATCATTATTTGGCCCATGAAACTGTATCTTATTCAGGAGAATCGCGCGTTTTCATGGTTCACTATATCGGAAATGAAATTGGAGACCGCAGCGATACGGCGAAGCGTACGAACGGATTCATGATAGGCCAACCAATAGGACCGGTGAATGGTGCGTTCTGGCAGTACCGGCACAAGATCTTCATGCTCGCGCGCAATGAACATGTGGAGTATTCCGATGCCTGCGCCAGCCCGCACCGCCTCGACCTGTCCAAGCGCACTTGAAATCTCAAAGGCTGCTTTCCAGTCACGAGTGATTTCAGGCGCGTAGTTCAGCGACGGGCTGATGACGAGGTCATCGACGTATCCCACAAGGCGATGCGTCGAGAGCTCATCCACCGTCTGCGGCGCCTTACGTTCAGCAAGGTAGGAACGGCTGGCGTAGAGGCCGAGGCTGTAATCGACGAGCTTGCGCGCTACAAGGCGTCCTTGATCGGGGCGATCAACCGTGATGGCAATATCGGCCTCGCGCCGGGAAAGCGAAAATGAGCGGGGGACCGGCACCAACTGTATTTTCAAGTCTGGATATCGGGCTGTCAGCAACGCCAATCTTGGTGCTAGGAAAGTCACGCCAAACCCATCCGGCGCGCCAATCCGAACTGATCCGGAGATGGCGACGTCGGCATCGCCTAGCGACGAGCGGATGGATAGCATTTCCGCTTCCATGCGCTCCGCAGACAATAGAAACTCTTCGCCTGCGTGCGTGAGTTCACATCCATTGGTACGCCGGGTGAGAAGCTTTGTATTAAGATCGTTCTCCAGCGCTGTCAGCCGTCGCGCAACTGTCGCGTGGTTAAGCCCTAGACGTCTTGCGGCCCCGAGAATTTGTCCGGACCGTGCAACAGCCAGGAAAATACGTACGTCATCCCAATTCATAGAAGCCTCCCGCGCAAGTCGTACTTCAATTTTTGCACAACGGATACGCTTTTGCTTGGCTTGCAATAAAGTTTTTGAAGCGCGATGATGGTCGCAACAGAAATCCAACTATTACCGGGAGGTTATTCGCTATGCGTGACGTAGGACATTTCATCGGTGGCAAGCATGTCGCCGGAACCAGCGGTCGCACGACCGAGATTTTTCAACCGATGGACGGAACTGTTCAGGGCCGCGTTGCACTTGCGACACCGGCGGAAGTTCGCGCTGCAGTAGAGAATGCAAAAGCTGCGCAGCCCGCTTGGGCGGCAACCAACCCGCAGCGCCGGGTGCGTGTCATGCGCAAGTTCCTCGAATTGGTAGAAGCCGAATATGACTCTTTGGCCGAACTTCTGGCGCGCGAGCATGGCAAGACAATCCCCGATGCCAGGGGTGATATTCAACGCGGTCTGGAAGTGGTCGAGGTGTGCCTCGGTGCAGCGCATATGCTGAAGGGCGAGTTTTCTGATAGTGCCGGAACTGGCATCGATGTCTATTCAATGCGGCAGCCTCTCGGGGTAGTTGCCGGCATCACCCCGTTTAATTTTCCTGCAATGATCCCGCTATGGAAAGCCGGCCCGGCAATCGTGTCTGGTAACGCCTTTATTCTGAAACCTTCAGAACGCGATCCGGGCGTGCCTATGCGCCTTGCAGAGCTTTTCATCGAAGCGGGGCTTCCTGCGGGCATCTTCAACGTCGTCAATGGTGACAAGGAAGCGGTTGATGCGATCCTTGACGACCCGGACATCAAGGCTGTCGGCTTTGTTGGCTCAACCCCGATTGCTCAGTACATTTACACTCGTGCGACGGCGAACGGCAAGCGTGCCCAGTGCTTTGGCGGCGCCAAGAATCACATGATCATTATGCCGGATGCCGATATGGATCAGACCGTCGATGCACTGATTGGTGCGGGATATGGTTCCGCCGGCGAGCGTTGCATGGCCATTTCCGTGGCGGTACCAGTTGGCAAGGACACGGCTGATCGCCTTGTCGAGCGGCTGATCCCTCGCGTTGAAAGCCTGAAGGTTGGCCCTTCGACCGACATGTCTGCCGATTATGGTCCGGTTGTCACCAAACAGGCGCTGGAGCGCATCCAGGGTTACGTGAATCTCGGCGTGGAAGAAGGTGCCAAACTCGTGGTCGATGGTCGTGGTTTCACGATGCAAGGCTATGAGAACGGTTTCTACATGGGCGGCTGCCTGTTTGATCATGTGACGCCAGACATGCGGATCTATAAAGAAGAAATCTTCGGACCGGTCTTGGGTATCGTTCGCGCCGATACTTATGAGGACGCGATACGCCTGCCAAACGAACATGAATACGGCAATGGCGTTGCAATTTTCACGCGTGATGGCGATGCGGCCCGCGATTTTGCCTCTCGTGTTCAGGTCGGAATGGTCGGTATCAACGTGCCGATCCCGGTTCCGATTGCCTATTATACCTTCGGCGGCTGGAAGGGCTCTGGTTTCGGCGATCTCAACCAGCACGGTCCCGATGCGTTCCGCTTCTACACGAAGACCAAGACTGTCACGTCCCGCTGGCCGTCCGGTGTCAAGGACGGTGCAGAGTTCGTTATTCCCACGATGAAATGAAACACAAATGCCGCCGGTCTCCGGCGGCATTTTCTTTAAGGTGCCAAGGTACGCAAATGATCAATAAGTTTGGTGGCCTCTTCAGACGCTCGATCGGGTGCGCCGGCAATGATTGCTTCTATCAATGCCTTGTGAGCGCCTCCTGATTGCTGAAGGCTTCCGGGTCTCTGTAAGCGGAACCAAAAACGTCGGCTATGGGTTTGAAGCGGTGACGCAAGCCGGGCAGCAAACGGGTTTTCAGCTGCTTGGCCAAGCACAGTATCGAAAATTTTGTCTGCTATAAGGAATCGACTGACATCGTCAGATGCAAGAGCGGTGCTCATGGCGTCGGAGGCGTCCTTTAATCGCTTGTGGTGCAGGGCTGCACCATAGCGGGCGGCATCGCGGGCAAGGACGCGTTCCACCCCCTCGCGGGTGTCCAGTATTTTACCGAAATCCTGCAAATTGAGCGGGGCTATGGCGATGCCGGAACGGGGCCGGATTTCCATGAGGCCTTCCCAAGCAAGCTTTTGTACTGCCTCACGCACCGGAGTGCGGCCCATCCCTGTGATATCCGTCAGCGCCCTTTCGTTGACGATCGAGCCGGGTTCCAGTTTCAGTGTTACGATCATCTCCTCCAACTGGCGATAGGCGAGCTCCGCCAGGCTCTCGCCCGTTTGTGCAACCGTGTGGATGGTCGTTTGATACATAAGTCGTTCTCTCGGATTGACAGCCATAAGTGTTACAGATATATTTGTGATATATCAAGAAGGAGCAAGCGTCATGTGGTCAGGTGTATTTCCGGCAGTTACCAGCAAATTCACAGCGAATGATAGTCTCGATCATGGTGAAATGGAACGCTGCTTTGCGCTGCTGATGGATGCAGGCTGCGACGGATTGATCGTGGCAGGGTCTCTTGGCGAAGGGCCGATGCTTAGCCATGATGAGAAACTTGAGGTCTTGAAGATTGCGCAGCGCGTTGCCAAAGGCAGGCCCGTGCTCCTGACCATCAATGAAGCGGCAACACGTGATGGTGCCGCGCTGGCAAAACGCGCTGCCAAAGCTGGTGCGGACGGCCTGATGCTCGTTCCAAGCCCGATCTACCACACAGACCCCGAAGAAACAGTGACAACGCTGAAAGCTGTGGCGGCAGCGGGCGACTTGCCTGTAATGATCTATTCCAATCGCATTGCTTACCGCGTCGACGTAACGAGTGAAATTCTGACGGAACTTGCGTCAGATCAGCATTTCGTCGCGATCAAGGAATCTTCCGATGATATTCGCCGTACGACAGATATCATCAACATGTTCGGTACCCGGTATGATCTGTTTACGGGGGTCGACAATCTCGCCTTCGAAGCGTTGACCGCGGGCGCCATCGGCTGGGTAGCCGGCCTCGTCACTGCTTTCCCGAAGGAAACTGTCGCTATATACAAGCTGGTCATGGCTGAACGCTATGCCGAGGCACTGGAAATTTATCGCTGGTTCCGTCCGCTTCTCGACCTAGATGTTTCCACATACCTTGTACAGAATATCAAATTGGCGGAAGTACATGAAATCGGAACAAATGACCGTGTTCGTCTGCCGCGTCAGCCGCTCCGTGGCGAACGCCGTGCTGCTGTCGAGAAGACCGTCATGGACGCGATAGCATCCCGCCCGAAACTCCCTGCGCTCTGAGCCAGTCGGCTGATTGATGGGCGGCCAAAGTTCGGACACAAAGGAAATTGTTATCGTAGGTGCCGGCATTGTCGGCATCGTCGTTTCTGCCTATCTCGCCGAGATGGGGCACAAGGTGCTTGTTATCGACAGGCAGGGTATCTGTGAAGGGACAAGCGCCGGCAACGCCGGGGCATTGGCATTTTCCGATATTCTTCCCATGGCTTCGAAGGGCATTCTTGCCAAGGTACCGGGTTGGCTTGTCGACCCCCTCGGGCCATTTTCAATTCGTCCATCATATCTGCCGAAGCTCGCACCGTGGCTCTACCGGTTCTGGCGCGCCAGTCGTGCTGACGCGCTGGAGCGGACCGTACAGGCGCAGGGCGCGCTGATGCGGCTTGCCGAGCCGGAAATGCTCGGTTTAATGGACCGCGCAAGTATTCGCCATATGGTGCGCGAGGATGGTTCACTTGAACTTTATGAAAGCGAAGAAGAACTGAATGCAGCCCTCCCCGGCTGGAATGCCCGAAAGAGAGCGGGCATTCCCTTTGAGCATCTGCGCGGCGAGGAGCTTGCCACAAGCCAACCCGGTCTCGCATCGCGCTTTGTTGCTGGTACCTTTGTGCCCGGCTGGAAGACGGTCAGTGATCCTCAGTATGTGGGTAAGGGTATGTGGGGTTACGCAGTTCGTCTTGGCGCTGAATTTCTGTGTGCCGAGGTCAGTGCTATTACAGCAAACGAAAAAGGTGCGACAATTCAGCTGGCAGACGGCACACGTATTGAAGCTGCAAAACTGATTATTGCCGCTGGTGCGTGGTCGCATCGGCTGGCAACGAGTTTGGGTGATGCAATTCCTCTTGAGACCGAACGAGGCTATAATACAACTCTGCCGGTGGGGGCATTCGATCTCAAGCGCCAGCTTATTTTCTCGGGCCACGGCTTTGTGGTAACGCCGCTCCAAACCGGTATCCGTATCGGCGGCGCAGTCGAGTTTGGTGGACTGGATCTGCCACCAAACTACAAACGATCCGAAGCGATGTTGACGAAGGCGAAAATGTTTATGCCTGACCTCGATACTTCGGGCGGTAGGCAGTGGATGGGATATCGGCCGTCCTCGCCAGATTCATTACCGATTATCGGCTATGCAAGAACCAGCAAAAATGTTCTCTATGCTTTTGGTCACGGCCATCTTGGACTGACACAATCGGCGGCAACGGGACGCTTGATCACGGATTTGATTGTTGGAACAAAGCCTTCAATTCCGATCGGACCATTCAGCCCGCAACGTTTCTAAGGAGTATCATGGCGCGCCATTCCTTTTTCTGTGTCGATGGTCATACTTGTGGCAATCCAGTACGTCTGGTAGCGGGGGGCGGCCCCAATCTTTCCGGTTCGACGATGATGGAAAAGCGGGCGCATTTCCTGGCGGAATTCGACTGGATCCGTACAGGACTGATGTTCGAGCCTCGGGGGCACGACATGATGTCCGGATCGATTCTCTATCCTCCTACCCGTGACGATTGCGATGTGGCGGTGCTGTTCATCGAAACGTCGGGCTGCCTACCCATGTGTGGACATGGAACGATCGGTACCGTGACGATGGCGATCGAACACGGCCTGATAACACCGAAGACACCAGGTATCCTTAAGCTCGATACACCCGCCGGGCTCGTGATCGCGGAGTACGAACTAGACGGCCAATACGTCTCCAGTGTGCGGATTACCAATGTTCCCGCATTTCTTTATGCCGAGAAGTTGGAGGTCGAATGTCCGGATTTAGGAACGTTGTTCGTCGATGTTGCCTATGGCGGGAACTTCTATGCGATCGTCGATCCCCAGGAGAATTTCACGGATATTGCCGACTATCGAGCGCTCGATCTTATCGGCTGGAGTCCGATACTCCGGGAGCGCCTAAATGAGCGCCATTCGTTTCAGCATCCAGAAAAGCACGATATCAATACCCTCAGCCATATTCTTTGGACCGGCGCGCCGACGCAACCAGAAGCCCATGCACGCAACGCGGTTTTCTATGGGGATAAGGCGATCGATCGTTCGCCCTGTGGAACCGGAACATCCGCCCGTATGGCGCAGTTAGCGGCCAAGGGGAAGCTGAAACCAGGCGATGATTTCGTGCACGAATCCATAATCGGCTCGCTGTTTCATGGCAGGGTCGAAGAGGCCAGCAGCGTGGCAGGAAAGCCGGCAATCATTCCATCAATTGCAGGGTGGGCGCGCATGACAGGATATAAC
>NZ_JBFUMG010000222.1:0-6920 GCF_054049495.1 Phyllobacterium sp. P5_D12
GGCATCACCAAGCGACCACCGATGGGCAACTGCTCCCTCAGCGGCGGGGGCACCTCTGGCCCGCCGGCCGCGACCAGAATGACGTCGAAGGGTGCGGCCTCGGGCCATCCCTTCATGCCGTCACCAATACGTAGATCGATGTTGTCGTAGCCAAGATCCCGCAATCGCTTACTCGCAGATTCGCCAAGCGTGCGATGGCGTTCGATGGCAAACACACGCTTAGCGATCTGGCTGGCCACCGCCGCGGCATAGCCGGATCCTGCCCCCACATCGAGGACCATTTCACCAGGCCTCAGCCCAGCGGCCTCAATCATTCGCGCAACGATGTAGGGCTGCGAAATAGTCTGGCCTTCGCCTATGGATAAGGGGCTGTCTTCATAGGCAAGCTCTTCAAGTCCCCGATCGACAAAAGCTTCACCCGGCACACGGCGCATGGCCTGCAGAACATGCGGGTCATTTATACCGCGCCGGGCGATCTGGATATCTACCATTCGGTTCCGCGCACGAGAGAAATCACGCATTCCGAGTGCTCCAGTAGCGGTACATCCGCTTCCTAAACCTCGAACGAAGTCGATTGTTCCGGTTTCAGACGGGGGTTCACAAGCGCGGTAATGCCGTTATTGGCAACTCGTAGTGGTCTTCAGGCGTTGCATGCCCAATGTAGATGTCCTGAAGGTTATCATCTTGATCGACCATGGTTTCAGCAGCAAGAAACGCAAGCCGGGAGCGCTGGCCGCCTTTCCTTACGATCGCATGACCGTTGAACGGTTCCGTGAAGCATTTCCGCGTGCACTATGGAGCGACGACAAGCGAGCTTGGTTTGTGCCGGGCAAAACGGCTGTGCGTCGTCTGGACCGTTGGCTGGCAAGCGAGGCTGACCAAGCGCTCCCGCACGCCGACGCCAAAGGCAGGGATGCGTATGCGTTTGAGCCGATCACGAGCGGTTATCTGGAAGCGTTCGAAGATCTGCGCATTAGACCCCCCTATTCGAAGACTGTTATCGAGCAGATGCGGGCTATCCCATGGGCGCACTGGGACGAGAAACTGCGGGCGTGGCGCGTTCCATTCCGATCTTATGAGGAACTGTTGCATCGTTGGACCACCATAGAGGCTGCTGCTCGCCGAAACGAGCCGGAGGAACGCAAGCGGCGGTTGGAGTTGCAGAGGAATTCGTCCACTTATAAGGCGGCTCAGCTTCGTTATGCCGAACGGCGACGCCGAAGATATCCCCTGCCTGCCGAAGATCTGCCGCCACTCGAGCGTCCATTGATGACGGAGCAATATGGCATCGTGACATTTACGGAGGTATCCGGGGAGTTGGTCGACGCTGCCACGCTGGCGTTGTTTTACCCGCATGCTGCTCTCGGCATGTTCAACTACGTATGGGGCAGATGGCGAGCGCCGACGCTTGCGGAGCTCGTAGCAACGTGGCCTGCTCGTCATGAGCCCAAGCAGGTGGAGCGTTCACGCGGATGGTGGCAGCCAAGTTTGAGCGAGCTGCGATTGGCACGCCAACGGGCGCGGTCGGTCGAGCGCCGGAGGCAGCGGTCGTCTCCAATGACCCCGTAATTCTCCTGCGTTATTCGCAGCCTCCCATGAGGGAAATACGGGGAACGGTTTGCTTGCCGAGACACGAGAAGAAAGGCGGGACCATGATCCCGCCTCGTTGCTGTTTTAATATTCGGCTGAGACGGCTTAACCTGCACTCAATTGATCGGCAGACATTTTGCCGGATTTGTTATCGCGCACCATTTCGTAGTTGATCTTCTGCCCGTCGTTCAGACTGCGCATTCCCGCGCGCTCGACGGCAGAAATATGGACGAAGACATCAGCGCCGCCATCATCGGGCTGGATGAAACCGAAGCCCTTGGTCGCATTGAACCATTTCACAGTACCTGTTGCCACAATGAATCCTCCCGGTAGCAAGTTCGAACAGTATCGTTATCGTTCGACGCATCCTGTATCAAGCCTTAGAGCCGGAAAGTAAGATCTTGCAGTCCCTCCTCTACTTGAAATCGCGTGTCTTCGTCTTCATCGTATCGATGTGCTTATAGTGATCAAAGCCAGATCGAGATTGACGCCCTTATGTACGGCAAAAGATAGAAACCGCGTTTCCTGCAAGATAGCATACCGAACTCGAATCAGTCGATGTTAATGAACCGATGTCCGACTAAATAGTGACGAGGGAATAGTGCAAGGAAATGACCGTCCAAATGCCCTGACGGCAAACCCAAACTCTGGTATAGGCGACTTTTGCCGAAAACGTTTCTTCGTAATACGTTCCGCCTATTTTGGCGTGCAGGGAAACCAAGGCTATATTCGCGATCGGCTTAATGAAGCGGTCATAGACGTCGAGTTGATCCAGCTTGAGAATCCCCGTCCGGTAGGCCTCGAGTTCCTGAGACTTGTCGGCTCGCCGACCCAGATGGTCGATTGAAATCAAGTCGTCTGCGAGCAACGCTTCCAGCGCCTTTACGCTGCCAGCTAGCATGGCAGCCCTAAGTTGCTCTTCCAAGGTGTTGATGGTTGATTCATCCGCCATGGTCATCGACAGCTTTAGCACGGTTCTGAGCCCGCCTCACGTGCCTTCTCGGCTACCAGCGCGTCGATTGTGCGCCGAACCTCGGTAAAACTCCACCCTGACAGCTCAGCCTCGTCGGCAATCGCCAGGATATCCTTCGTGCAAACCTCATCTAGGAAGCGTTCGCGCAAGGCTTCCAAGCAGTGAGCATGGCGATGTTCCGGACTTTCGTATTCGGCTTCGGTCAGGGGACCGACAATTGCAGCTCGCATCATGGCTCGTACTCCATCGCATCACTAACTCGGAAGTTTCTGAACAGTTCCAAAATGGCTTTCCACACCGGCCGACGCCAAGAGTAACGTGCGCCGCGGCCGCTTAGTCACGCTTCGCAGCTTTCTGACGCGATTATTTCTTCCAACCGCTTGGCAGAGGTCGCGAAGATCGGGCCACCGCATCCAGCTTATGTGACCTCTGGTAGGCCACCGATCAGTTTATCGAGCGTGATCGGATAGTGTCGGACCCTGACGCCCGTGGCGTTATAGATCGCATTGGCGATCGCAGCAGCGACACCGCAAAGACCGAGTTCGCCCACGCCCTTAGCCTTCATAGGCGACGACATCGGATCGGTCTCATCCATGAAGATCACCTCCTGATGCGGGATGTCGGCGTGGACTGGCACTTCATAGCCGGCGAGATCATGATTGACAAAGAAACCTCGGCGCTTATCGACCGCTAGCTCTTCGGACAGCGCTGCGCCGGCTCCCATTGTCATCGCGCCGATGACTTGGCTGYGCGCCGTGATTGGATTGAGAATCCTTCCTGCGGCGCAGACGGCTAGCATGCGCCGGATTCTGCTCTCCCCGGTGGCGACGTCGACGCCGACTTCAACAAAGTGCGCACCGAAGGTCGACTGTTGATGGGTCTTCGACAGATCGCCCCACTTCATGGTGTCCTCACCGACAAGACCGTCCGGACCTGCCGCCTCGGCAAGGGGAAGCGACCTGTTGCCGGAGCGAACCTCGCCGTTTTCAAAGACAACATCTTCGGAGTTGAAGCCGAGCTTCTGCGTAATTGCCTCGCGCAGCTTAACACAGGCCGCGTAGACGCCCGACGTGGCAGAGTTGGCACCAAATTGTCCGCCTGATCCGGCTGACACGGGAAAATGGGAATCACCGAGATGAACGCCGACCCTGTCAATCGTGACGCCCATCATTTCGGCAGCCGTCTGGGCAATGATGGTGTAGCTGCCCGTTCCTATATCGGTCATGTCCGATTCGACTGTAACGACGCCTTTACCGTCCAGTCGAACCCTCGCCCCGGAAGGCATCACAAGGTTGTTGCGAAAGGCCGCCGCGACACCCGTCCCGATAAGCCAGCTGCCCTCACGTCGAGATCCCGCTCGCCCTTGTCCATCCCAGCCGAACCGCTCTGCCCCGAGCTTCAGACAGCCGATGAGGTCGCGGTGAGAGAATGGCCGCTCGGGTTTTTCCGGATCGACTTGGGTGTCGTTGATAATCCTGAACTGCACGGGATCGATACCCACCTTCTCGGCGATCTCGTCGATCGCTATCTCGAGTGCCATAAGGCCAGGTGCCTCGCCGGGCGCGCGCATTGCGTTGCCCTCGGGAAGATCGAGCGTCGCCAGTCGCATAGCCGTCATCCGGTTCGCGCCAGCATAGAGCAGCCGAGTCTGCATGACGGCTAGTTCGGGTCCTCCCCCTGCAAGGTCACCCGACCAGCTTTCGTGCGCAATGGCGCTGATTTTTCCGTCTCGCTCTGCGCCAATACGAATGCGCTGGACGGTCGCTGGGCGATGGGTGGTATTGTTCATCAACAATGGACGGGGCAATGCCACCTTGACGGGCTGCTTGGCGGCCCGTGCAGCGAACGCGGCCAGCACGGCGTCGACCCGAAGGAACAGCTTGCCACCGAACCCGCCGCCGATGAATGGCGATATCAGGTGGATCTTTTCTTTGTCGACATCAAGCGTTGTCGCCAGGTCGGACCGCCACCAGTCGATCATCTGGCTCGACGTCCAGACCGTCAGCTCGTCGCCGTCCCACGCGGCGATCGAAGCGTGCGGTTCCATCATCGAATGTGATTGATCTGGAGTGGTGTAGGTTTCGTCGAGAACGACCGGAGCGGCCTTGAAAGCGCCTTCGAAATCGCCGACCGCCGAATCCGGCTCATCCGACTCCGGCTTGACCGCCGTATCCATCGCCGCCTTCAGATCGAACGAGCCTTTTTCCTCGGCGTAATCGACCTTGATCAGCGCGCTGGCCGCGCGTGCCTGCTCGAAAGTCTCCGCCACGACCACGGCGATCGCCTGATGATAGTGCTGCACCTCGTCACCTCCGAAGAGATTGGCGGTATTGTACTTGCCCTTTTTCCGCTTACCGACATCCAACGCAGTTACAATGGCGAGCACGCCCTGCGCCTTCTCCGCTGCGGAGATGTCCATCGACTTGATTCTGCCTTTAGCAACTGCAGCGCCGAGGGGATAGCCGTAAGCACAGCGCACGTTGGAGTCATGCCACTCGTACGCATACATCGCCCGGCCGGTCGTTTTGAGCTGGCCGTCAATGCGGGGGATCGGCCGACCGATGACCTTCAAACGATCGATCGGATTGGTGGTTGCTGGTGTATCGAACTGCATGGCTCAACCCTTTGCTGCGGCTATGACTGCGCCGAGCGTGCGCTCGACCAAATCAATCTTGAAGCGGTTTTGCTCGGTACTGCGGGCATCCGCGAGAAGGACTCGCGTCGCCGCCCGCGCGCCGTTCGGTAGCTCTGTGTCCGCCGCTTCGACCCGCCACGGCTTGTGCGCGATACCTCCGACGGCAACACGTCCCGTGCCGTCCGGCTGGATCACTGCGCCCACTGAGACAAGTGCAAAAGCATAGGAGGCACGGTCCCGGACTTTCCGATAGATATGCTTGCCGCCGAGGGGGCGCGGCAGCAGCACCGCAGTTATGAACTCGCCGGATTCCAGGACGGTCTCGATCTCAGGGGTGTCTCCGGGCAGACGATGCAGATCCGCAATCGGAATGGAACGGCGGCTTCCATCACCCTTGACGCTTTCGATCGTCGCATCCAAAGCCCGCATGGCGATTGCCATGTCGCTCGGGTGCGTCGCAATACACGCATCGCTCGTTCCGACGACGGCGTGCTGTCGCGAAAATCCGCCTATGGCTGAACAGCCGCTGCCTGGCTGGCGCTTGTTGCACGGTTGGTTCGTGTCATAAAAATAAGGACAGCGTGTACGCTGCAGAAGGTTTCCTGCCGTGGTCGCCTTGTTGCGCAACTGGCCGGAGGCACCCGCGATAAGCGCTCTGGAAAGAAGGCCGTAGTCGTGACGAACAGTCTCGTGGGCAGCAAGATCCGTATTGCGTACCAAAGCGCCGATACGCAGCCCGCCTTCCGATGTGGCTTCGATCTTATCCAGGCCGAGATCGTTCACGTCGATCAGATGCGCCGGCGTCTCGATTTCAAGTTTCATCAGATCGAGCAGGTTCGTGCCGCCGGCTATGAACTTCGCTTGGGAGTTGGAAGCGGCAACTTTGGCCGCTGTCTCGATGGACGAGGCGCGTTCGTAAGTGAAGGGTCTCATGCTTTGGTCCCCGCGACTTCGATGATTGCGTCGACGATGTTGGAATAGGCACCACAACGGCAGATATTGCCGCTCATGCGCTCGCGAATTTCGAGCGGAGTGATCGCCGCTTTTGCATTAAGATCGGCGGTGACGTGGCTTGGGATGTTCGCTTGGATTTCAGCCAGCACGGCAACAGACGAACAGATTTGGCCCGGTGTGCAGTACCCGCACTGGAACCCGTCATGCTTGACGAAGGCCGCCTGCATGGGATGAAGATCGCCAGGCTTGCCAAGACCTTCGATTGTGGTGATCTCGTCGCCTTCATGCATGATAGCAAGGGTCAGGCAGGAATTGAGGCGGCGTCCGTCCACTATAACGGTGCACGCACCACATTGGCCGTGATCACATCCCTTCTTGGTTCCGGTGAGATGGAGCTGCTCGCGTAGAGCGTCGAGAAGGGTGGTCCTGTTGTCGACATCGAGTTCGCGGCCCTCTCCGTTGACTGTGAAGGTTAGTTTGGTTGTGTAAGCCATTTCATTCCTTGAAGCCTGCGCCGCCGCTCCCCCGGCGATACCGATGACCGCGACGCTCGCGGCCGATGAGATAAGTAGGTCCCTGCGGGATATTTCAAGTTGGATGGGATGCATATCCAAGTCCAGTCCGTTCGTTGAGTACCAAGGTCTCCACGCCGATCAGGCAAGACCAGACAAACAATCCAGAACAGAAATACGGGACGATTGCTTGTCCGCTATCACCTCATGTTAATTCATAAAATCGTGATCGGTTCCCCTCGGCTGGTTTAAGAGG